>NZ_JBJJLN010000011.1:0-101689 GCF_046230725.1 Pseudomonas sp. KCJK9000
ACAAACGTAGGAGCGAGCGCAGCTCGCGACGCGCCGCGCGGGCGGCGCTCGATCTCACAGGCGCCAAAAGGCTCAAATTGAACCCAAAAAAAATCCGACACCAGATCACTGGTATCGGATTTTTCGACCCCAAGCCTGGGCTCAAATGCTTAAGTGAACAGCATTCCGAGCAATGCCTGGGGTTTTCGGTGACAGGATCAGTCTTCGCGATAACGGCGCAGCTTCAGCTGCTTACCGGCAACACGAGTGTCCTTGAGCTTGGTCAGCAGACGCTCCAGACCATCTTCCGGCAGCTCGATCAGGCTGAAGCTGTCGCGTACCTGGATCCGGCCGATGGCATCACGAGCCAGGCCACCCTCGTTGAGGATCGCACCCAACAGGTTCTTGGCAGCGATACCGTCACGGGCACCCAACGCGGTACGGCAGCGCACGCGGCCTTCGGCCAGCGGCATTGGCGCACGACGCTCGCGGTCACCACGCTCGCCACGCTCAGTGCGCTCGCCACGTTCGGTACGCTCGCCGCGCGGTGCGAAGCTTGGCACCAGCGGTTGCTCGCGCTCTACCGCAGCCAGGTCCAGCGCCTGACCATTGGTGGCCTTGCGCAGCAGGGCCGAAGCCAGGGCACGGGCACTGCAGCCGAGGTCGGTAGTCAAGCGGTCGAACAGCTCGCCATGGGTGGCCTCGGCTTCGGCAACCAGCGGCGCCAGGCTCGAGGTGAGCTTCTTGATGCGGGCATCGAGCACAGCCTGAGCATTCGGCAGGCGCGCCTCGGCCACCTTCTGCCCGGTCACACGCTCGATCACCTGCAGCATGCGACGCTCGCGCGGGGTGACCAGCAGCAGCGCACGGCCATCACGACCAGCACGACCGGTACGGCCGATACGGTGCACGTAGGACTCTGGGTCGTACGGCATGTCGACGTTGAACACGTGAGTGATGCGCGGTACGTCCAGGCCACGGGCAGCGACGTCGGTGGCGACGACGATGTCCAGACGGCCGTCCTTGAGCGAGTCGATCACGCGCTCACGCTGGTTCTGGGCGATGTCGCCGTTCAGCGCGGCAGCCTTGTAACCTTTGGCTTCCAGGGCGGCAGCCAGGTCCAGGGTGGCTTGCTTGGTACGCACGAAGGCGATCAGCGCGTCGAATTCCTCGACCTCCAGCAGACGCAGTACAGCCGGGATCTTCTGGTCGGCGTGGACCATCAGGTGGGCCTGGTCGATCGCGGTAACGGTCTGGGTCTTGCTCTGGATCTTGACGTGCTTGGGCTCACGCAGGTGGCGTTCGGCGATCGAGCGGATCGACGATGGCAGGGTCGCGGAGAACAATACGGTCTGACGGCTGGCCGGGATGGCGTCGAAGATCACTTCGAGGTCGTCCATGAAGCCCAGCTTGAGCATTTCGTCCGCCTCGTCCAGCACCAGGTACTGAACGGTGGAGAGGACTTTTTCGTCGCGGCGCAGGTGGTCGCACAGGCGGCCTGGGGTAGCGACGACGATTTGCGCACCGTTGCGAATGGCACGCAGCTGTGGGCCCATTGGGGCACCACCGTATACGGCCACGACATTAACGCCCGGCATCTGCTTGGCGTAGGTTTCGAAAGCGGTGGCTACTTGCAGCGCCAACTCACGGGTTGGCGCCAGGATCAGGGCTTGCGGCTCGCGCTTGCTCACATCGATCTTGTTGAGGATCGGCAGGGCGAAGGCAGCGGTCTTGCCGGTGCCAGTCTGCGCCTGGCCGATCATGTCGTGACCGGCGAGGATGATCGGGATCGATTGTTGCTGAATGGCGGAAGGCTCTTCATAGCCGGTAGCCAGAACGGCAGCAACAATGTTCGGATTAAGATCGAGAGCGGCGAAGCCGCCGGTTTCCTGGGTCATGGGTCTGCCTCTAAGTGCATCCGCAAAGACCCATGCTGCAAAGCTGCACGTGCCTTGAAAGACCGGAACGGTCACCCAGGCAGCTTTGTCGGCGGGGATTTGCGAAAACGATTGAAAAAGAAAACTTTAGGAAGGTCCGCCTAGCGGACGTGCAGCCGAAGCTGGACTCGGAGGATTTGCACCACCTGATTTTGAGGCCCGCTAAAAGACCGGCGCGTACTATACCTGAAATACACCAGAGAGTGAGGAAATTTTTCTGGCCCTTCGGCCAGTATCTCGCCATCAACGCTTATTGACTGAATCGTTTTTGCCAACAGGCACTGCCTTGGCTTTTTCGCGGGTGAACCCGTTTCATCAGGTTCGCCCAGCCAGGTTAAAGCGGGGTGACCCGCCAACAGCCCAGCACGGCCTTCAACTAGCAGGCCGGATCTCGCGGATCAGGCCTTCCAGGCTATATCCCAACCGCGGCGCCAAGGCCTCGGCCCGCACCCGCAGGCCGTCGATGTCCAGTGCTTGGTCCAGGTCTGCCGGCACCAGCAAGATCACATTGCCCTCCTTGACCGGCAATTCCCAGTAGTGCCGATGGTACAAACCTCGCAGCAACGCGGCACCCAGCGGCTTGCCATCGTCAGTGGCCCACTGGTTGATCACCAGCCAGCCGCCCGGATTGAGCTGCTTCTGGCAGTTTTCGAGAAAATTCCACGCCAGGTGCCCGACACCCGGCCCATGGTCGGTATACAGGTCGACGAAAAGCAGGTCGGCCTGCTCTGCGGTGGTCAGTAACTGCACGGCATCGCCAATGCGCACATAAAGGCGCGGGTCATCGTCCAGCCCCAGGTATTGCATGGCCAGGCGCGGCACGTCCGCACGCAACTCGATGGCCTCGATGTCTTCCAGCGGCAGAAATTTCATACACGCTTGAGTCAAGGTGCCAGCGCCCAGACCAAGAAACAGCGCGCTTTCCGGCTGCTCATGACATAGCGCGCCCACCAGCATGGCACGGGTGTAGTCGTATTCGAGCCAGCTTGGGTCTGCGGTGAACACACAGCTTTGCTCGATGGCGTCACCAAACTCGAGGAAGCGGTAATCGTCCACCTCGTACACGCTGATCACACCGAACGCATCCTCCACCCGGGCCAGCAGCTTTTCTTCCCGCTCCGTCGCCATTTACCTGCCACTCACCCGCGCAAAAACGCGCATTGTCCGCCAACACCCTGGATGCAACAAGCGCGGTGCCAACTGTTACCATGGCAGTCAGCCCAAACAGCCAATAACCGAGCCTGTGATGAACCGACCGTGGAGCCCTGACAGCTGGCGTGCCCTGCCGATCCAGCAGCAACCGACCTACCCCGATGCCGCGCACCTGCAGCGGGTCGAGCAGACCCTGGCCAGCTACCCACCGCTGGTGTTCGCTGGCGAGGCGCGCGAGTTGCGCCGGCAGTTCACCGAGGTCACCGAGGGCCGCGCCTTCCTGTTGCAGGGCGGCGACTGCGCCGAAAGCTTTGCCGAGTTCTCGGCGGCCAAGATCCGCGACACCTTCAAGGTGCTGCTGCAGATGGCCATCGTGATGACGTTCGCTGCTGGCTGCCCGGTGGTGAAGGTCGGGCGTATGGCCGGGCAGTTCGCCAAGCCGCGCTCAGCCGGTGATGAAACCATTGGCAACGTCACCCTGCCCGCCTACCGTGGCGATATCGTCAACGGCATCGGCTTTGACGAAAAAAGCCGCGTGCCGGACCCGGAGCGCCTGCTGCAGGCTTACCACCAGGCCACCGCCAGCCTGAACTTACTGCGCGCCTTCGCCCAGGGCGGTTTTGCCGACCTGCATCAGGTGCATAAATGGAACCTGGACTTCATCGCCAACTCGGCGCTGGCCGACAAATACCACCAGTTGGCCAACCGTATCGATGAAACCCTGGCTTTCATGCGCGCCTGCGGCCTGGACAGCGCGCCGCAGCTTCGCGAAACCAGTTTTTTCACGGCTCACGAAGCCTTGCTGCTCAATTATGAGGAAGCTTTCGTACGCCAGGACAGCCTGACCGGCGACTACTACGACTGCTCCGCGCACATGCTCTGGATTGGCGACCGCACCCGCCAGCTGGACGGGGCCCACGTCGAGTTTCTGCGTGGCGTGCACAACCCGATCGGGGTCAAGGTTGGCCCGAGCATGAACCCCGAAGCGCTCATCCGCCTGATCGACACCCTCAACCCGGCCAACGACCCTGGTCGTCTCAACCTCATCGTGCGCATGGGCGCGGGCAAGGTAGGCGCGCACTTGCCTGGGCTGATCCGCACCGTCGAGCGCGAGGGGCGCAAGGTGCTGTGGAGCTGCGACCCGATGCACGGCAATACCATCAAAGCCAGCAGCGGCTACAAGACTCGGGACTTTGCGCAGATCCTCGATGAGGTGAAGCAGTTCTTCCAGGTGCACCAGGCCGAAGGCAGCCATGCCGGCGGCATCCACATCGAAATGACTGGGCAGAACGTCACTGAGTGCATCGGTGGTGCTCGTCCGATCACCGAGGACGCTTTGTCCGACCGCTATCACACCCACTGCGACCCGCGTATGAACGCCGATCAGTCGCTGGAGCTGGCCTTCCTGATCGCAGAGACCCTCAAGCAGGTGCGGCGCTAAGCGCAAGCTGTGCAGTTGCCTCGCCGCTCAAGCCGCTCCTACCGATTAGCGCTCGCCGCAAAGCGTGCGCAGCTCTGGTAGGAGCGGGCTCACCGGCGAATTACCCATTGCAGCCTTGGCCTATTTGCGCAGCGGGTCATCCCAGAAATGCCGCTCGGACTCTTGCTGGATGTCCGCTCGGCTCAAGCCCAGGTCATGCAGAGTCGCGTCACTCAAGCTGGCAAGCTCCTGGCGCTGGCGGTAAAGCTGCACCCACCTGGCCGGGCGCTCAATGGCTACATGCCATAGGTGGGTCAGGGAAAAGGCAGGTTGCTGAATATTGCTGACATGACCTTTCATCGTGAAGCCCTCCGTGTTGATGGCTTCAGTCTCGGCTCAGGCTTAAGATCAATCCAACGAATGTTTCTGATGCAATGCATCTCGGAGATTGATGCAATGTCCCAATACCAGAGCCTCGACGCTGATGTACTGCGCACCTTCGTTGCGATTGCCGAGCAAGGTGGGTTCACCCGCGCCGGTGAGGTGGTCAACCGTACCCAATCGGCGGTCAGCATGCAGATGAAACGCCTGGAGGAGGACATTCTTCAGCGCCAGTTGTTCGAGCGCGATGGCCGCCAGGTGCGCCTGACTGCCGAGGGGCAGGTATTGCTGGGCTATGCCCGGCGCATCCTGAAACTGCACGGGGAGGTGTTCAACACGTTACGCATGCCGCACATGGTCGGCCTGGTGCGCATCGGCACCCCCGATGACTACGCCATGCGCTTTCTGCCAACCATTCTCTCGAGCTTCGCCCAGGCATACCCACTGGTTCAGGTAGAGGTGCATTGCGACTCGTCCAGGCAACTGCTGCTGCGCCAGGACCTGGATTTGACCATCGTCACCCGCGAGCCAGGCAACGAGGTTGGCCAATTGCTGCGTCAGGAGCGCCTGGTGTGGGCCGCTGCCGAGGGGTTTTACCCCCAGGAGCAGCGGCCGATCCCCTTGGCACTGTTCAACACCGACTGTTTCTGCCGCGCCTGGACCTGCAATGCTCTGGAAGCTCAAGGCATCGACTACCGCATCGCCTATACCAGCCCCAGCCTTGCCGCGATTTTTGCCATCGTCACCGCCGGCCTGGCGGTGACGGCGCAACTGCAGAGCCTGATTGGCGGCAACATGCGCATTCTGGGCGAAAGCGAGGGGCTACCCCAACTGCCCATGGCCAACGTGATGTTGCTGCGCAACAGCCAGAGCCAATCGCCAATCACCGATTGCATGGCCGACTACATCATCGAAGGGTTCATGTAAGCCCTACAGCTCGAAGCCCAGCATCACCGCACAAACCACCAGGAACACACAGAACATCCCCCGCAGCACCTTCTCGGGCAATGCATGGGCCAGCTTGACCCCCCAGCTGATGCTCAGCAGGCCACCAATCGCCAAAGGGATGCCCACGTGCCAGTCCACACTGTGGTGCACCCCATAGGTCACCAGGGTAACCAGCGTGCTCGGCGCCGCCAACGCCAGCGACAAGCCTTGCGCCACCACTTGGGTAGTACCGAACACGCTGGTCAGGATGGGCGTGGCCACCACCGCGCCGCCTACGCCGAACAGCCCGCCCATGGTGCCGGCGAAGCTGCCCAGTACTGCCAGCCACGGCCATGGGTAGCGCAACTCAGTGCTGGGCGGTGCGACCTTGAGGAACATTCGCAGCACGTTCCACACCGCCAGCGCGACCAGAAAACCGACAAAACCCAAGCGCATGGAATGGGCATCGATACCCACCGCCCAGATCGAGCCCAGCCAGGCGAACAAAAAGCTGCATAGAGAAAGCGGCAACGCGTGGCGCAATTCGATGCGGTTGCGCTGATGGTAGCGCCAGAGTGCCAGCAGCACGTTTGGCACCACCATCACCAATGCCGTGCCTTGGGCCAGTTGCTGATCAAGGCCAAACAGAACGCCCAGCGCCGGAATGGCGATCAAGCCACCACCAATGCCGAACAATCCCCCCATGGTGCCAAGGGCTGCGCCCAGCACGATATACATCAACCACTCGATCATCAGGGCCTCACCCGCCGGTTATCAATATGAGCATGCTAACGACTGCGTGCTGGCAGGGAAACGCACAGCAACGCACAATGGCTGTGCGTTCTTCGCAAAAGCACCGAGATCATGAGCCCCGATATTCTGACCGACCAATTGAGCCTGTTCCTCGACGTGTTGGAAACCGGCAGTTTTTCAGCAGCCGCACGCCGCCATCCGTTGACTCCCTCCGCCGTTGCCCGGCGCATCGACAGCCTGGAAAACGCTGTCGGCAGCCGCCTGTTCACCCGCAGCACCCATGCAGTACGCCCGACCCCTGCCGGCAATGCGTTCGCCGAGCGTGCCCGGCGCATCATCGAGGAATTACGTCTGGCACGCGCCGAGGCAGTGTCGCTGAGCAGCGCACCCGAAGGGTTGATCCGCATCGACGCCCCAGCCGCCTTCGGGCGCCGCCACCTGGCACCGGCGATCGCCGACTTTCTGGTGGCCTATCCGGGTTTGGACGTACAACTGCGGCTGATAGACAGCTTCGTCGACCTGCATGGCAGCCATCTGGGCGAAGTCGACCTGGTGCTGCGCGCCGGCCCACTGGCGGATACCCGGCTGGTCGCAACAACCCTGGCACCGATGGTGCGCATAGCTTGTGCCAGCCCGGGCTATCTGGCCAGCCGCGGCTTGCCCGCTTGCCCCAGCGAGCTGCCCGGCCACGACGGCCTCGACTGGGATGGCCTGGCACCACCGTTCGCCTGGCGCTTCGCAGTAGACGGCCAAGTGCGCCTCTACCGCCCGGCGCGCATGCGCATGGCGGCCAACAATGCCGAGACATTGTTATTCGGCGCGCTGGCAGGCTTGGGCATCGCCCACCTGCCTACTTGGCTGATCAGCGAGTACCTGCTGCGTGGCGAACTGTTGCCTCTGTTCTGCGAAGCGGGGCTGCCAGCAGCCGAGAACAGCGGCATTTATGCACTGCGCCTTGAACATGAAACGAACTCTCGCAGCCGTTTGCTGCTCGAATTTCTCAAGAGCCGCTTCAGCCCCATTCCACCCTGGGACCTGGCGCTGCGCAGCGAGCTGCGCTGGCAATGAGCGCCCCTACCTTGAGCGTGGTAGATTCCCCAATTGATGACATTCAAGGACCTGCATGAACGCCAACAACCAAGCCTCTTGTGACGAGCTGCTGCTGGACAACCAGGTCTGTTTCGCCCTGCACTCCACCTCGTTGCTGATGACCAAGGTGTACAAACCTCTGCTACAAGCGTTGGGTCTGACCTACCCGCAATATCTGGCCATGCTTGTTCTGTGGGAACAGGATGGCCTGACCGTCGGAGAAATCAGCCAGCGGCTTTTGACCGACCCAGGGTCACTCACCCCGTTGCTCAAACGCCTGGAAAGCGAAGGCCTGCTGCGGCGCAACCGCAGCCGCGAGGATGAACGGGTAGTGCTGGTGCAACTGACGGATAAAGGCCGGGCTTTGCAACAACAGGCACGGGAAGTACCACAGTGCATCCTCAAGGCCAGCGGCCGCAGCCTGGAGCGCCTCCAACAACTGCAAACCGAGCTGCTCGAGCTGCGCGAAAGCCTGCAGAAAAACCTCTGACGGCTAGGCTGTGTGTCGGGCATTCCGATGAATGGCAGGTTTTTATCTTGAACGCTAAATAATTGCGCGCTAATTTAAACCTTGTGTTCACCCGATGCCCCAGGATGCCCAGGGGCGCAAGCTCACTTAGCGAGGCTCAAAATGCAAAAGGTCACTGCGCTGTACATCGCACAAGCTACTTCCACCGGCGGTCGCGACGGCAAATCCCAGTCCAGCGACGGTAAGTTGCAGGTCAAGCTGAGCACCCCCAAAGAGCTCGGCGGCGCGGGCGGTGACGGCACCAACCCCGAGCAGTTGTTTGCCGCTGGTTACTCGGCCTGCTTCATCGGCGCACTGAAGTTCGTCGCCAGCCAGGATAAGAAGGCCCTGCCCGGCGAAACCTCCATCACTGCCAAGGTCGGTATCGGCCAGATCCCTGGAGGCTTCGGCCTGGACATCGACCTGCACATTGATCTGCCGGGCCTGGCACAGGCCGACGCCCAGGCACTGGTGGAAAAGGCGCACCAGGTTTGCCCATACTCCAACGCTACCCGCGGCAACGTCGATGTACGGCTGCATGTGACCGTATAAATCGCAGGCAAAAAAAACCCAGCCAAGGCCGTAATGCTGTTCACTTAAGCCTAGAGGCTCGGCGTGAGCTCTTCGGTGGAGCGCAGCTCGCGATGCGCCGCGCGGGCGGCGCTCGATCTCACAGGCGCCAAAAGGCTCAAATTGAACCCCAAAAAAAATCCGACACCAGATCACTGGTATCGGATTTTTCGCCCCCAAGCCTGGACTCAAATGCCTAAGTGAACAGCATTAGCCCAAAGCCGGGTTTTTTTGCGTTACTCAAGAAATTACTTCTTGGAGCGACCTTTGAAGCTGTTGTCGCGAGTGTCGATGTCGATCCACTCGTCGATCTGGATGAAGTCAGCGACCGAGATCTCGGTACCGTTCTTCAGTTTGGCAGGCTTCATCACCTTGCCCGAGGTATCGCCACGTGCAGCGTTCTCGGTGTAGACAACCTGACGGCTGATGGTGGTCGGCAGTTCAACCGATACCAGGCGGCCTTCGAAGAACACCGCTTCACAGACGTCTTCCATGCCTTCTTCGATGTACGGCAGAACGGCTTCGATGTCCTCGGCGTTCAGCTCGTACATGGTGTAGTCGGTGGTGTCCATGAAGGTGTATTCGTCACCGTTGATGAACGACAGGGTCGCTTCTTTGCGATCCAGGATCACGTCGTCCAGCTTGTCGTCTGCACCGTATACGGTTTCGGTCTTGTAGCCGGTCAGCAGGTTTTTCAGCTTGGTCTTCATGATCGCGCTGTTGCGACCCGACTTGGTGAACTCGGCTTTTTGAACCAGCCACGGGTCATTGTCGATCCGCAGTACGGTGCCGGGTTTCAGTTCTTTACCAGTTTTCATTACGAAGTATCCGAATCTGGATGGATTTATAAAAATCGAGGCCGCATATCATAGCCAATTTCGGTAAAACTGTACCAGCGCCTTGGCAAGGTCCGGCCGAGCGGCCTGGGCAATGGTCCAATCACGGGCGTGCTGCTGCAGTTCTGCCCAGTATTTACGGGCAGTCTGCCAGGCCGCGTGCATGTCGCGATCCATGTTCCAAGCGCGCCATAACGCCATCAGTGCGTCGGCCGCGGGGGCTGACAAGCCTTGTCGGTACAAGGCGAGGAAGGCTTCGAGCTTGTCCCAGTGGGCATTTTCATCCTGGACATAGATGTGCCATAGCATCGGCCGGCCAGCCCATTGGGCACGTACGAACGAATCTTCCCCGCGAACGGCGTTGAAATCACAGCTCCACAGCAGGCGATCATAATCGTCCTGGCTGACGAATGGCAGAATCTGTACCGTCAGGCTGGCGCACTGATACACCTGCCCAGCTTGCAAGTGCGGCTCACCCAGCCAGGCACCCAGCTGACCGAGAATGCGCCCTTGCGGGACCAGTAGGTGAACCGGCTGTGTGTCTGCGCGCAGCGCATCGAGCCAACCGCCCAGCCGCTCATTTTCGTAGGCGAACAGCGACACCAGCAACGCATCCGGCTGCGGCTGTACACCCAGCCCCTTGAGAAAGCCCGCACGTGCCTCAGCCGATCCCTCGAAAGCCTGCCTGCGCTGCAGCAAGTTAGCTTCACGCAACAGGCCACCTGTCTTGGCCGTGAACCCTGGGAAGAAAAATAGCTTGCGCAGGCCATTGGGCTGGGGCGAAGGCAAGCCATGGCAGCCTTCTACCCAATCCTCGGCGCTCAGGTATTCAAGGTTCAACCACAACACCGGCTGAGGGCGTGAGTGCATCGCATCGACGTAGGCTGCGGGCAACTGGCAGGCAAAGGCGCCGATCACCACGTCGGCAGGCACCACTGGCTGCCATTGCGCAGGCCAGGCGCGTACCTCGACCCCCAGCTGCCATTGCTGCAGCGCATCGGCATCGGCTTGCGGGCACAGCGGCACGAAGGCTCGCAGGTCATCTACCCACAAGCGCACGGCGACACCATGTTCGGCGACCAATTGCCGTGCCAGGCGCCAGGTCACCCCGATGTCGCCATAGTTGTCGACGACGGAGCAGAAAATATCCCAGGTGATTTTCATGTGCCTGCCTTGCGCCGCGCAAAAACGCGCATTTTGCGGATAAATGGCCACTTACAAAAGCACAGCGCGGAAAAAAGCCCAACCCATGCGACAATGCCCCACTACCCCGCTCCGCCAGGAGGCCCCATGCCGCGCCACCGTGAACTGACAATCACCCTCAAACCGCTGCAACTGGTTTTGTGTATAGCCTTGGGCTTATGGCTTGGCGCCGTGGCGATCGGCCTGAGCGCGGCGCTGGCCTTGCAGCTGTGGCCCGAGCAGCTCGACCCGGAGCTACCGCCATCTGCCTATCGCGAGCCGGCTCCAGCGGCGGCGCCTAAGCAACCGGCCGATGCACAAACCGAGATGTTCGAGCGCTACAAGGACATCCTGCACAAACAGGAAGCTCAGCAGGCTGCGGAAGCCGCCCAGGGCAACCCGCGCAATCTCAACAGCCCCAAGTGTCAGTTCTGGCTTGCGCAGAATCGCACCGCGCCAACCGATAAAAGCCAGGCCAACGTGCTTGAGTTCTGCTACTGACCATGAACAAGGCCACGCTGCTCACATGCATTGTGCAAACCCTGGAAAACGACATGCAGGTGCTACGCCGCGCAGCGCAGGCCGCCTATGAGGCGGCAACCGCCGAAGAAAACATCGCCGAGAACAAGTACGACACTTTGGGGCTTGAGGCGTCGTATCTGGCCACAGGCCAAGCGCGACGTACAGCCGAAATCCGCCAGGCGCTGCTGACTTACCAACAGCTGTTGTTGCGTGATTACGACGACTCTCGCGGGGTGCAGGTGAGCAATCTGGTGACCCTTGAGGATGAACAGGGTGAGCAACGCTTGTTGTTCCTCGGGCCAGAGGCCGCGGGGCTGAAGATTGGCGAAGGTGATGAGCAGGTGACCGTGATCACCCCGCGCTCCCCCTTGGGCCAGCAACTGCTGGGCAAGAAGGTCGAGGATGAAGTGAATCTCGGGGCTCAGGTGTTCTTTATCATCGATGCTGCCTGACCCGTGAAATGACAGTAGCAACTTTCTGGGTTACCTGAACCGGCCTCTTCGCGGCAAACGCCGCGCCCGCTGCTTGAGGCTCACGCCTACCCGTGCTTGCAGGCGCTGCGAAACGGCCAGCGCTAGCGATAGCCTTCTAGGCCAAGGCATCGAAGCGCTCTGCCAACCGCCTTTCGGCAAACTGCTCCACCACAAAGTCGATGAACGCTCGGGTCTTGCCAGGCAACAGTTCGTGCTCGGCGTAGTACAGGCTTATCGCCCCGTCATCTACATACCAGTCCGGCAGCACCCTTTGAAGCTGCCCCGCCTGCAGATACGGCACGGCGAACGGCAAGCTTACCAAGGCGATGCCCAGGCCCTGCTGCGCAACCGCACACGCGGCATCCGAGTCGCTCATGGTCATCGCTTGACGTAGCATTAACGGCTGCTGTTCTCCCCAGCGGCTGGTCAATGGCCAGGAGCGAACGCGCCCGGTCTGTGGCGAGCGGATCAGAACCCCGTCGTGGCCTTGCAAGGCCTGAGGGCCATCAATATCGGCATGCTGGCTCAGGTAACCGGGTGCTGCCACCAACACCCGATGTGCCGGGGTCAACCTGCGCGCCACTACTCCCAATGGCAGCTCGAAACCGCCACCAATAGCGGCATCGAAGCCCTGGCCGATAAGGTCGACCTGGCGGTTGTCAAAATGCCAGTCCGGGGTGATTGCCGGGTAGCGGCGCAAAAAATCACCCAGCAACGGCAGCACGTACAGGCGCCCGAACACAGTGCCCATACTGACCCTCAACAACCCGGCAGGCTGGCCCTCGGCGCTGGCGAGGTTGGCCACCGCGTACTGGATGGTACGAAAACTGTCGCTGACCTCACCCAGAAAACGTTGCCCCGCCTCGGTCAATGTCAGCTTGCGCGTACTACGCTGAAACAGCCGCACGCCAAGACGCGCCTCCAGTTGAGCCACATGCTTGCCGACTGCCGCAGGCGTGATGCTCAGGCGTCGCGCCGCCTCGGCGAAACTGCCCACCTCGGCGCTGCGGATGAAGCACTCGAGGGCGTTGAAAGATTCCATGGCCATGATTGCCAACCAAAGGTTTACTCTGATGATAGTGATTGCCATCTTATCAGCAGGTAATCATCGGTCGATACTGCGTGCATCCAAGGCATTCGGCCTTGCTATTCGAGCAGGAGATCAGCATGTCCCAGCAACTTACCCTGGAAGGCAAAGTCGCCTTCGTTCAAGGCGGCTCGCGCGGTATAGGCGCGGCCATCGTACGGCGACTGGCCCGCGACGGTGCGCAGGTTGCCTTCACCTACGTCAGCTCCGCTGGCCCTGCGCAAGCACTGGTCGAAGAGATCCAGGCCAGCGGCGGAAAAGCCCTGGCTTTGCGTGCCGACAGCGCCGAAGCCGCTGCACTGCAGCTGGCGGTCGACGATACCGTGAAGGCCTTCGGCCGCCTCGATATCCTGGTGAACAACGCAGGCGTGCTGGCAGTGGCACCGGTGGCCGAGTTCGACCTGGCAGAATTCGACCGCATGCTCGCGGTCAATGTGCGCAGTGTATTCGTCGCCAGCCAGGCAGCCGCGCGCTACATGGGCCAGGGCGGGCGCATCATCAACATCGGCAGCACCAATGCCGAGCGCATGCCCTTTGCCGGGGGTGCTCCATATGCCATGAGCAAATCGGCGCTGGTTGGCCTGACCAAAGGCATGGCGCGAGACTTGGGGCCCCAGGGGATCACCGTGAACAATGTGCAGCCCGGGCCGGTGGATACCGACATGAACCCCGCCAGTGGCGAGTTCGCCGATAGCCTGATCCCGCTGATGGCGATCGGGCGGTATGGGCAGGCCGATGAAATCGCCAGCTTCGTCGCCTACCTGGCCGGACCTGAGGCCGGCTACATCACCGGCGCCAGCCTGACCGCCGATGGTGGGTTCGCCGCCTGATGGACCGGGGGCCTTACGCCCCCCGGATTCACCTTTGACTATGAGAGACGCATGAAATCGCCAACCCTCAGCCGCGCGCTGATCCTGCTGATGGCGACCGCCACCGGCCTGGCCGTGGCCAGCAACTACTACGCGCAACCGCTTCTACACAGTATTGCCGAGCAATTGGGGCTGAGCACTGCCAGTGCAGGGAGCATCGTCATCGCTGCCCAGCTCAGCTATGGCGCCGGCCTGCTGCTGCTGGCGCCGCTGGGGGATCTGTTCGAGCAACGGCGGTTGATCGTGGTCATGACTGCCCTGTCCGCCTTGGGCCTGGTCATCAGTGCCTGCTCGCCCAGCCTGCCCTGGCTGCTGCTAGGCACCGCCCTGACCGGCCTATTCTCGGTGGTAGCGCAGATACTCGTGCCGATGGCCGCCGCGTTGAGCGAGCCGGACCTGCGTGGGCGCGTGGTAGGTACGCTGATGAGCGGGCTGTTGCTGGGCATCTTGCTGGCACGTACCGCGGCGGGGTTCATGGCAGAACTGGGGGGCTGGCGCAGCATTTATGTGCTGGCTTCAGTACTGATGGCGGTGACTGCACTGGCTCTGTACCGCAGCCTGCCAGAGCACAACAGCCATGCAGGGCTCAAATACCCAGCGCTGATTGGCTCGGTGTTCCGCCTATTCATCGAAGAGCCGGTGCTACGTCTGCGCTCGTTACTGGGGTTGTTGGCATTCAGCCTGTTTGCCTTGTTCTGGACGCCGCTAGCCTTTCTGCTGGCGCGCGAGCCTTATCACTATTCAGACGCCGCCATCGGCCTGTTCGGCCTGGCCGGGGCGGCGGGGGCATTGGCTGCCAACTGGGCTGGGCGCCTGGCCGACCGTGGCAAGGGTTCGCAGGGAACCACCGTTGGCCTGGTGATGCTGCTGGTATCGTGGGTGCCGCTGGGCTTTGCCGAACACTCGCTGCTGGCGTTGCTGGTCGGCGTGCTGTTGCTGGACCTGGCCGTGCAACTGGTACATGTGAGCAACCAGAACGCGGTGATCGCTTTGCGACCTGAAGCACGAACTCGGCTCAATGCCGGCTACATCACCTGCTACTTCATCGGTGGTGCGCTAGGCTCGTTGCTGGGCACGCAGCTGTTCCAGCGGCAAGGGTGGATGGGCATCGTGGTAGCAGGGCTGGTGATAGGCACCCTGGCCTTGGCGGCATGGGGCATGGCGCAGCGCAAGGCAGCTGCGCAGTTGGCTTGAGCCAGCGTAGGTCGCGACATCGCGCCGCATTACCCTCTGTCGCTTGCTCGTTGACTTGCCTGCCCCGGTGGCGCTGAGTAGACGCAGGCCAAGGACCTTTCACTGACAGGATGAAGCAATGACAAGACTCACGGTGCAATCCGGCGATTTCTTGCAAGGTGAAGGCGAGTTTCGCAATGGATCGCTCACACTCAAGACTTCGCGCAGCCCTTCACCCGGCGAGCGAATTTCATTGGCGCGTATCGCTGACCTGCGCCTGGCGAGCCTTGAATCCAACCGCAGCCTGGGCAGCGCCTTGGGCTGGGGCGTGGCCGGTGCGCTGGTGGCCGGCCCAGTGGGCCTGCTGGCCGGGCTTTGGCTGGGCGGCAAAGAGGAAGAAGCCACCTTTCTGGCCACCTTCAAAGATGGCCGCAAACTAATGGCCATCACCGACGGCAAGACCTGGTCGAAGATCGACGACACCTGGCGCCAGCACCGCCCTGTCAAAGCGGCTGATTGAGCCCCCAAGCGGCTCGCGCAGGCTGTGACATAAGTCCCAACCTGTAGGGGCGGCTTTAGCCGCAATGCAAAAAGCCCCCGGCTTTTCAGCTCGGGGGCTTTTCGGAATGTGGCGGTGAAGAAGGGATTTGAACCCTTGATACGATTTCTCGTATACACACTTTCCAGGCGTGCTCCTTCGACCACTCGGACACTTCACCGTTTTCTCTCCAAGGCTTTCACCCCGTCGAGGCGCGCTAATTTAGTAGAAGAGCTTTTCTTTGGCAAGCATTTTTTTCAATTTTTTCATGTATTTAAGCCAACCCACGGAAAAACCTTGGCAGCCAGGGCATAGCTGCCAATCTGGCCAGCGCTTTTCCAAGGCTGGGGCACGCATTCCTGGCCCGGCAAGGGCTTGCGCCCTGACGCTGACTGCCCAGTCAGCCTTTGCGCTTTACCTGGCTCACCGCGCTGGGTAACGTCATCGCCACGCCACTTCAAGGACTGCGCCATGAGCGAGCTGATCAACTACCACGCCGAAGACGGCGTCGCTACATTGACCCTGAACAACGGCAAGGTCAATGCCATCTCCCCCGACGTCATTGCGGCCTTCAACGCTGCCCTTGACCGTGCCACCCAAGAGCGCGCCGTGGTGATCATCACCGGTCAGCCGGGCATCCTTTCCGGCGGTTACGACCTCAAAGTGATGACCTGCGGCCCAAAGGAAGCAGTGGCCTTGGTCACCGCAGGCTCCACTTTGGCGCGGCGCCTGCTATCGCACCCGTTCCCGGTCATCGTCGCCTGCTCCGGCCATGCCGTGGCCAAAGGTGCCTTCCTGCTGTTGTCGGGGGATTACCGCATCGGCGTCGAAGGCCCGTACAAGATCGGCCTGAACGAAGTACAGATCGGCATGACCATGCACCACGCCGGCATCGAGCTGGCTCGCGACCGCCTGCGCCGTTCGGCCTTCCACCGCGCGGTGATCAATGCCGAGATGTTCGAGCCCAAAGACGCGGTGGACGCCGGCTTCCTCGACCGCCTGGTGCCAGCTGAGCAACTGCTGGAAACCGCACAAGGCGTAGCCCATGAGCTGAAAAAGCTGAACATGTTGGCGCACAAGAACACCAAGCTGAAAGTGCGCAAGGCGCTGCTGGACGCCCTGGACGAGGCGATTCTGCTGGACCAGGGCCACATGGGCTGACTGCCTGCGGCTCACACCGGTTTGCCCCGGCCAGTGCACGGTCGTACACTGCGCCACGACTGTCTGGTGTGAGTCGTACCATGCTCTACTCCCTTCGCATGCTCCTGCTGGGGCTGCATTTTCTGCTGGTGGGCGCCGTTGGCTTGCTGATCGGCTTGCTGCGCCCCTTCAACCGTGACAACAGCCGCATCTTCGCTCGCCTCTACAGCCTGCCGGCCACCTGGCTGCTGCGCATCAGGGTCAAGGCCGAAGTTGGCCCGCTATGGGACCAGCCGCCTGGCTGTGTGATCGTCGCCAATCACCAGTCCAACTTCGACCTGTTCATCCTCGGCCATGTGGTGCCGCAGCGCACCGTTGCCATCGGCAAGAAAAGCCTGGGCTGGATTCCACTGTTCGGCCAGCTGTTCTGGCTGGGCGGCAATGTGCTGGTCGACCGCAAGAACGCCTACCAGGCGCGCAAGGCGATGCAGACCACCACCCGCATCCTGCGTGAAGACACCTCGATCTGGATCTTTCCTGAAGGCACCCGCAACCCCACGAATCAGTTGCTGGCATTCAAGAAAGGGGCATTTCATATGGCTGTCGAAGCCGGGGTGCCGATCGTGCCAGTGTGCGTCAGCCGCTATGCCCGGCGCCTTGGCCTGAACAGCTGGCGGCGGCGTAGCGTGATCGTGCGATCACTGCCGCCGATCGCTACCAGCGGCCTCAGCCAGCAGGACCTGCCAGCATTGATCGAACAGTGCCGCACCCAGATGCAGCAATGCATCGATCACATGGAAAATGAACTGGCCGGCCTTTAGGTTGCTCTACGCTCAACTACAGCCCAAGCTGTAAACCGTGTGCAACCGGATAAGTGGACAACCATGGGTCGAGTCGTGGCATCGGCGGTGTATGCCGCAGGCAGAAAGGTCACCAATATCAGTATCGACGAAGGCAGCGAGTGGGCGCGCAAGCCTGGGCACTTCGTGTGGATCGGCCTCGAAGAGCCAAACGCCGAGGAACTGGCCAACCTGCAGTGCCAGTTCAATCTGCACGAACTGGCTATCGAGGATGCGCTGGAAAAACACAGCCGGCCCAAACTGGAAACCTTCGGTGACGCGCTGTTCATCGTCACTTACTCGCCGGTACGCCACGAGGGCAAGCTGGAGTTCATCGAAACTCATATCTTCGCCGGCAACGGCTACATCATCACCTGCCGCAACGGCCACTCCAAATCCTACGCCCTGGTGCGCCAGCGCTGTGAGGCACGCCCGCTGCTGCTCGAGCACGGCGAGGACTTCGTGCTCTACGCCCTGCTCGACTTCGTCACGGAAAACTACCAGCCGGTCAGCGAGGCCATCCATGGCGAGATCGAAGCCCTGGAGCAGAGCGTTTTGAGCAACTCGCTGCGCGAATCGGACATTCAGCGCCTGCACAGCTTGCGCCGCGACATTCTGCGCCTGCGCCGCTACGTGGCGCCGATGGTGGAGATCGGTGAAGAACTGCAGCGCCTGAGCTTCCCGTTCATCGACAAAAACATGCGCCCGTACTTCCGTGATGTGCAGATCCACGTCACACGTCAACTGGAGGACCTGGCAGGAATCCGCGACATCGCCAGCCAGACCATCGAAATAGGCATGCTGCTGGAGGCCTCACGGCAAAGCATCGTGCAGCGCAAATTCGCCGCCTGGGCGGCAATTCTTGCCTTCCCCACGGCGATTGCGGGGATCTACGGGATGAACTTCCAGAACATGCCAGAACTAGGCTGGCACTACGGCTACTACGGGGTATTAGGCGTGATAGTACTGGGCTGTACCGGCCTCTTTGCCAGCTTCAAGAAGTCTGGCTGGTTGTAGGGCCCTAGGCGGGCCCCTTCCCTACGCTGCGCTGCTGCCCAGGGTCGATCATGCAGCGCTGTCGCGGGCTTTGGTCGGCTGCTGGATGAACCGCATCATCCACTCACCCACCAGGTCACCCTGGTGCTCGGCGGCCAGGCTGGCGACAGCTTTGTGATAGACCTCATCGCCCAAGTACTGCTGACGCGCATCGAGCAGCGCCCGTGAGTAGTCATGGACGAACTCCGGATGCCCCTGGAAGCACAGCACCTGGTCACCGATGTGGTAAGCGGCGTTCGGGCAGAAGTCGCTCGAGGCAATGACCGTAGCGCCTTCAGGCAGCTCGGTGACCTGGTCCTGATGGCTGATCAGCAGGGACAGTTCGCAAACCTCTGGGTCCATCCACGGCGCGTGGGCCGCCAGCGAATAGCGGTGGATCCCTACGCCCCAGCCCTGATCGGCACGTTCGGCCTTGCCCCCCAGACTCAGCGCCAGTAACTGGTGGCCAAAGCACACGCCCAGCAGCTTCTCGCCGCGCTGGTATAGCTTGAGCAGGTACGCCTTGAGGGTTTGAATCCACGGATCGCTACCGAACGAATCGGCCTTGCTGCCGGTCACTAGATAAGCATCGAAGCGCTCGCCCTCGGGCGGGTAATCGCCGTTCATTACGTTGTACACGCAAAACTCGGCTGCGATGGGCTGACGCGAAAAGAGCTGCTCGAACATCCTTCCGTAGCCCTCGTACTGCGCGGTCAACTCCGGTCGCAGGACATCGGTTTCAAGGATGCAGATGCGTAACGACATAGGGATAGTCCTGAACGACATGGGTGGAAATCAGCTGTAGAGACTGCCGCGAAAGCCACGTACAAGCAAGTAGGCTGCACTGACGAACGGTCACATTCTGTCGGACGAGGGTGAAGGTATATGCGGGTGTCTACGCAGCAGCTGTCAGCGGTATGGCCAAATGCTTCATAGCCACCGGCGCTAAAGATGCAGTCTTTTAGCACAAAGGGTTCTCAAGTGAGGGTAACGCTAGTCCTGTGGGTGGTTTATATCCACCTATACGACACAAGCAGACCCGACAAGGAAGCCACCGGGTAATCAGGAATAACAACAAAAAGGCGGTCCGCCATGTTCAGACATTCGAAGCTTCGCCAAGCTGGGCTGATATTGTTCGCTACGACATTGCTGTTGATTCTCCCCAATCTTACACGCTTGTTCGGCTGAGAGCGCCAAGTGCCTTGCTTGGGTTAATCTCCCGTGTTTAGGACTGGAGAGCACCCATGCGCCAATGTCTCGCCGCGCTTGCCCTATCGTTGAGCCTGCCGTTATCGGCGGCGCAGTTGCACCTTGAATGGGGCGACCACAGCGTGCAGTGGTCCAGTGAGCAATTGCTGCAGCACCCACAGGCGCGCGACATCGACATCGACCAGGATGTGGCCTACAAACACCCCATGCGTTATCGCGCCATACCCGTGGCGTCACTGCTGCAAGGGGTCAAGCCAGAGGACCATCTGCAGGCCGTTGCACTGGACGGGTTCGCCGCGGAAATGCCCGCCGCCCCGCTGCTCCAAAAAGGCCCGGCACAGGCTTGGCTCGCGGTGCAAGACCCAGCCAAACCCTGGCCACCCCTCGGCAAGGGCAAACCCAGCGCAGGGCCGTTCTACTTGGTGTGGACCAATCCGCAGGCAAGTGGTATCCGCCCCGAACAGTGGCCCTTTCAGATCGCCACCATCCGCAGCCTTGCTCCAGTAGAGCAACGTTTTCCCGCGCTGCTGCCTGACCCGCGGTTATCGGCCAATGACCCAGTACGCCGAGGGTTCGCGCTATTTCAGCAGAACTGCCTGGCCTGCCACCGGCTCAATGGTGCGGGCGATGCGCAGTTCGGGCCAGACCTCAATCTGCCGCACAATCCCACTGAATATTTCCAGCCGCAGTACCTGCGTATGTACATTCGCGACCCACAGCGCCTAAGGCAATGGCCTCAGGCGCGCATGCCGGGCTTCGCCGAGAATGTTTTGAATGAACAGGAGCTCGATGCTGTGCTGGCGTATCTTGCGCACATGGCTGAGCGCAAGAAGCATTGAATGTGCAGGGCTGCCAAGCAGCCCCATAACCTTAGGCAGTCTGCCTTTCGTGCTTGACGCCCCACCCTTCGACTTCGCCGCCGTAGAGTGAAACCAATTGCTCGAAGGCCTCCTCGAAGTCACCAATCCCGCAGTATGTGGCATACATGACCTTGCTCAGCTCCAAGTGCCACGCACCATCGTCGCGCTCATGCACCTGGGCGTTAAGCGACTCGCCCCGAAACTGCCTGGCCGCGCGGCGGGCCCCTGCTTCATCTGGAAATACCGCGTAGAACTCGATGGGGTGAATGCGAGTGAAATCGAAACCGCCAGCTTTCATCTGGCGCAAAACGTTGCTGCTGATATCGTCGTTCAGGCTGCTCATGAATCGTCCTCCCGAGTAAAGCGATGGATAGACTTTCCGTGCACTACGCACCTGCAGGCACTGCCGGCAGATCGAGCTGATGAGAGACGCGAATTGACGCAGGTGCAGGCCTGCAGAAAAGACCGACACCTTCAAACAGCGTAGTGCCTGCACAGGCACCACGCCAACCGTTGATTCAAGGGGCTTCTTGGATGCTGGTGATGATCACGCCGTTCTGCTCCTTGAGCCAGCGTGCGGTTGGTGATGTAGCGCGGTCCTGGAAGTCGTTGAGGTCCAATTCATCCATGATCGGAAACAGATGCGAACGGATGGCGCGTGCGGCCTCTTCCTCGCTAGGGCGTTGCTCACCGTGCATCAGCAAGGTGGTTGGCTCGCCCTTCTGATCGGCAAAGATGACTTCCCACTCTTTCATTGAATAGCCCTCTGGATCGTACAGCGCCTGGTGTGTAGCGCCTGTAGAAGCAGACCCTGGGCCTGGGCATTCGTTCAGGCAAAAAAAAGGGCCGCTATGCGGCCCTTTGGGTTCAGCGCCAGGGTTGCGGCTTATTTCTTGGGAGTGCCGTGGACCACACCGGCAGTGTTGTCCAGCAAGCTCTTGGTAGCGGTCTGGATGAAGGCTTCAAGCTGCTGCAGCATTTGCGTCTGCTCCGGGCTTTCGATCAGCTCGGCCTTGAACTCCTTGCCCAGCTGGTAGCGGTACATGCGAGGGCTCATGTCCTTGGATTCGATCAGCAGGTGGTCGCCCTTGACCAGGCCTACGATCTGTTCACTGCCCGACGGCTTGATCATGCCAATGCCCGGGTCGCCCTCCGGCAGGTTGAGCAGATCGCGCCCCCAGCACTGGTGGCGGGTCTGGCCACCCAGGCGGCCCATGATGGTCGGCACGATGTCGACCTGGGTACCGACGGTGTGGTTGACCGCACCGAACTTCTCCTGGATGCCCGGCGCAATCAGCAGCAGCGGCACGTTGAAGCGCCCCAGGTCCAGCTCGGTGACCTGCTGCTGGTTGCCGAACCCGTGGTCGCCGACGATGACGAACAGGGTGTCCTTGAAGTAAGGCTCTTTACGCGCTTTCTCGAAGAACTGGCCCAGTGCCCAGTCGGAGTAGCGCATGGCGGTCAGGTGCTCGTCCAGGCGGCCCTGGCCTGTGACTTTCTCAACCGGCAGGTTGGCAGGCAGCGCGTAAGGCGTGTGGTTGGACAGGGTTTGCAGCAGCGCATAGATCGGCTTCTTGCCATCGTGCTTGGCCAGCTCCTCGTTACCACGGTCGAACATGTCCTGGTCGGACACGCCCCAGGTGGGGTCGGAGAACACTGGGTTGACGAAGTCGTTACGGCCAATGAAGGTGGTCATGCCCTGATTGCCGAAGAACCCGGACTGGTTATCCCAGGCGAAATCACCGTTGTAGACATACACGTCATCGTAGTCACGGGCACCGAGCAGCGCCGGCAGGCCCGACAGCTTGTGGCCACCCTCCGGGGTCTGCATCAGGTATTCGAAGCCTGGCAGGTTGGGGAAGCAGGCCATGGTGGCGAACATGCCCTGGTGGGTATGGGTGCCGTTGGAGAAGAAGCGGTCGAACAGCAGGCCCTCTTTGGCCAGCTTGTCGAAATACGGGGTGATGTTGTTCGGGCTGCCCAGGGCGCCGACAGAATGGCCCGCGAAGCTTTCCATGAGGATCACTACGACGTTCTTGATCGGCAGGGTGCGGTCGGCCGGTGGCAGGAAGTCACGGCGCACGGCAGCCTCGTCGGCATCGACCAGGGTGTCATGGGCGGTCAGCAGTTGCTTGCGCACGGTTTCGGTAGCCAACTCTTGCTTCAACACGGGCTTCCAGATATTGGCGCGGTCTTCGCCGAAGCGGCTCTTGGCAGCGTCGATCAGGGTAAGGGTGCCATTGAGGCCCAACTGGTTGACGAAGTTGGAATCGGTAGTGAAGGCGTCACCCCAACGCATCGGCGGGCCCTGGCGAAGGGTGCCACGGGCAGCGACCACCGCTACCAGCAAGACCACCATGAATACCGCCAGGCGGTTGTACCAAGGCGCCACGCGCTGTTGCCCGGTACCCCGGGTCAAGCGATCGATGCCCTTGAACAGCAGGCTCAGCAGCCAGGTGCCGAAGGCCCAGGCCAGCAGATAGCGCACGACCGGGAAGCCATACCAGAGCATGCTGAGCACGGTCTTGGGGTCTTCCTTGATGTACTGGAACACCAGGCCATTGAGGCGCTGGTGGAACTCGCGGTAGAAGTCCATCTCCATCAAGCCGAGGAACATCACCACGCTGGAGGTGAGGGTCAGCCAGAAACGGAACAGCCCACGCCGGGCCATCAGCCAGGGGCTGAGCATCGCCAGCAGCAGCGGGATGCTCAGGTAGACCACCACGCGCAGGTCGAAGCGCAAACCATTTAGGAAGCCTTCGGCGACGGTCGAGTAAGGGGTGTCGCCGATCATGTCGCTGTTGTAGACCAGCAGCGCGAGGCGTACCAGGCTGAGCATCAACATGATCACCAGGGCGCTGAGCAGCGTATAGGCCAGGTGCGATTTCAAGGTCGGCGTATAGGCTCGCGCGCCCTGTTGCTTCAAGGCATCCGTGTTAGCCATGAATGGGAGTGTCCTAGGATTGCGGTTTGCGAAGGTGGCGTTGGGGGGTGCCCAACGCTGCGTTGTGCGGGTGCGGATTCTGTTTAAACCAGTGTGAAAATTTTGTCACGCCACTATTGCAGATTTTGTCTGCCAAGCAGGTTTCATAAACGCACGTTGCCCCGCGGCCCGGCGATCGCCCAGATCACCAGGCCCACCACCGGGAGCAAGGCGATCAGCAGAATCCACAGGACCTTGGCGCCCACTTCACTGTTGCTTTTGATGACGTTGAGGATCGCCCAGATGTCCAGAGCGAGGATGATCAGGCCGACCAGGCCATTGAAAGTAGAGCCCATGTTACGTTCTCCTTGAAAGGGTGTTGCTGAGCATAGCCTTCTATCGCAACGATAGAAGGGAATCCTTGGCCAGCTGCAAAGGTCACTGCTTAGACTGCCAGTACTGATGGATTTCGAGGTTTCTATGCCGCCCGCTCACAGCCACAGCGCCACCCCGCTCTCTATGATCAACGCCTGGCGCCAGCAAGCCCACGACGCTCCCTGGCTAAGCGCAGGCTTGGCGTTGAGCTTGCTGGCAGTCATCGTGTTGCTGGCGGCCAGCTTCTGGAACGCCTTCACCGGTGACCATGCCGAAAACCTGCACCTGGCAGCTATCGGCGGCCTGTCCGGCTTCGCGGCCACGGCACTGGGGGCAGTGCTGGCGGTGGTACTGCGCGATGTCAGCACCCGCACCCAGGATGTGATGCTGGGTTTTGCCGCCGGCATGATGCTCGCCGCCAGTTCGTTTTCGCTGATTTTGCCGGGCCTGGACGCAGCTCGCGAAATCACCGGCAATGGCCCTGCTGCGGCTTTCACCGTTGTGCTGGGCATGGGGTTGGGTGTGCTGCTGATGCTGGGCCTGGACCGCTTCACCCCACACGAGCACGAGAGCACCGGCCCCTGTGGCCCGCAGGCTGAACGCATCAACCGGGTATGGCTGTTCGTGTTGGCGATCACCCTGCATAACCTGCCAGAGGGTATGGCGATCGGGGTAAGCTTTGCCAATGGCGATTTGAACATTGGCCTGCCACTGACCAGTGCCATCGCTATTCAGGACATCCCCGAGGGCCTAGCCGTGGCCTTGGCTTTGCGGGCGACAGGCCTGTCGAACATGAAGGCTGCGCTGGTGGCGATCGGCTCCGGGTTGATGGAGCCATTGGGCGCGGTGATTGGCCTGGGGATTTCCACCGGCTTCGCCCTGGCCTACCCGATCAGCATGGGGCTGGCGGCAGGAGCGATGATTTTCGTGGTGTCTCATGAGGTGATACCGGAAACCCATCGTAATGGGCATCAGACGTCAGCCACCCTTGGGCTGATGGGTGGGTTCGCGGTGATGATGTTCCTCGATACCGCATTGGGCTGAGTTACCGTTGGCCTGTACTGGCCTGTTCGCGGGCTCCCGCGAACAGGCAGAACGTGAGATCAGACGTGAACGGCGACCTTCAAGGCCTCCAGCGCCGGCTCCACCTTGATGTTCAGCGCTGCGCCCAGCTCCAGGACCCGCGCAAGGTCCTGTTGGCCAACCATCACCATTTGCAGCTCGTCGTCTAGCAACTGGCTGAAGTTCAGCAACACATACCCCCCGGCCTCTTTGTTCAATGCGCCCATCTGCACCTGGATACGATTCAGGGCTGTCAGCGGTTCGGTGCGCGCCAGTTGCTTGGGCTTGAGGGTGAACGGCACGCTCTGGTCGAACGAATCACTGATTTGCTGGAACAGCGCTTGATAACTGTCGGCCTGAAACACCACGGTATCCGGCAGGCTGCCAAGCACTACCCATTCGCCGAGTGGAATCGGGAAGCTGTCGTCGTAGTTGATGTCCGGGTTGGCGGACAGGAAGGCGGCGGGGTCGGCGTAGGCCTGGGCGGCCTCATCGGCGATGCGCTCGATTTCCTCAGCGCGCATGCAGCCGGCGCCAATCAGGCTGATGAATTCGAGCAACTGGTTTTTCATGAGGGGGGCCTGCGGCAGGTCAAAGGCGCAAAGGATAGCCGCAAATGCCCCCGAACCGTTAGCTGGCCAGTGCTTGCAGGCGCGCGGCGGCGTCCTGTGCGCCCATGGTCTGCGCAGCCATCAGTGCCGTAGCGCCTCTTGCATCGCGCCGTGCAGGATCAGCGCCTTGCGCTAGCAGGTGGTCGAGGATCTCGATGCGATTGAACATGGCCGCCAGCATCAGCGCCGTGCGCCCGTCCTGGGCAGCAGCATCCACCGGCACACCGCTGTCGAGCAGCAGGCGGATCATTGCCAGATCACCCTTGAACGCCGCCCCGGCGATGGGCAACTGGCCGTTATCATTGGCGATCAGCGGGTCGGCACCGTTGGCCAGTAGCACCCTGACTGCGTCGTGCTGACCGTGGTAGCTGGCCAGCATCAGCAAGGTGTCACCTTTATGATTGCGCAGGTTCGCAGGCAAGCCACTGGCTAGCAGGCGCTCGAGCATTTGCGCATTGCCCTGGCGGGCGCAGTCGAACACCTGCTCGGCGAAAGCGGCGGCTTCATCATTGGTCATCGCAGATGCGGCGGGTTGAGCGGACATCGGGAACCTCCTGGCATAATTCGTTGCCCTAGTCTTAGTCAGGCATGCCATGGGGTCAAAGGTTCAGATTCTATTGCGGCGATAGGCAAATCCCGATCCGTGCAAAATGCACTGTGCAAAATGCATGACCATGCAGGCTGCACGATATCACTTCTCTAATTCCGATCTAAACCACTGAATTTACTGGATTTTTCATTAAGCCAAAACCTGGCACGGTCACTGCAATATTCAACTCACGTCTGCCAACACATCAGTCAGGAGTTGATATGGACCTCATCCAGGAAAAATTCGTTTCGGTCTTCCCGGCCTATCAGGTTGCCACCCAGTCCCGTCCTGATGGTGGCGTATTGCTGACCCTGCGCGCTGCTGATGGCAAGGTCACTCGCCGAGTGCTGACCTACGGCCAACTGCACAGTGCCGAACAGCTGTCCTGGGCGATCAGTGCCATTCGCCGCGACTTGGCCGAGCAGGCCAGTGAGCTGCCAGTTATTTCGATGCTGCAAAGCCAGCAACGCTTCGCGCTGCCGACTTACCGCTGAGATTTGTCTGTACTGGCCCTTTCGCGGCCAAGTTGCCACCGCAAGTACTGCATTGCCCTTAGGGATGGCGGGGTGCTTGTGGTAGCGGCTCTAACCGCGAAAAGGCCAGGGCAGGCATTACAATTCGTCGATCCCCAGAAACGCCCGCGCACTCACATCGCCAGTGAAGTCTGGCTCGATATCCCGTTCGCTACCGAACAGGCGCAACGCCAAGCAGAACGGGTTATCACCCAACTCCACCCACCGCCGCGTACCTTCTGGTACGACCAACTCATCACCTTTTTCACACAATACGGCATAAATGTATTCGCCCAGGCGCAGGCCGAGCTGCGCACGCCCTGCAACTACGGCAAACACCTCTTCGCTGTTGTGCACATGTTCATCGCGCACATCGACCTGCGTCGGCGCGGGGCCGTCACGGTTGAGCAGGGTGAACGCCGCACTACCGTGGGCTGTCATCAGGTGGTCCAAGTGTTCTTGGCAAACCTCCAGCACCTCAGCCTGGCTGCTGCCAGGGCGCACACGCAGCGCCAGCGGGTTATGGGTCAAGCGCACACCCTGCTCAGCGAGGGTGGTGACGATATCGTCGTGGTGGGTCAGCACCTTGTGCGGCAAGCTAGGGTTGGACGGGTGGAAAACACAGAGGATGCTCATCGGCGGCTGGTCCTGGTCGATTGCGAACGAGTGGCAATGATAACGGCTGCAGCCAGCGCTGCGGCGCTGGCCATACCAAAGGTGAAGCTCGGCCCCAGCAATTTCCAGCTGTAGCCCGAATACAAGGCGCCCAATGCCCCACCCGTACCCGACAGCGCGGCGTACAACGCCTGGCCCTGGCCCTGCTGCCGGGCGCCGAAGCTGGCCTGCACGAAGGCGATGCTCGCGGCATGGAAGCAGCCGAAGGTGGCAGCATGCAGCAGCTGAGCGAAAATCAACACCCCTGGTTCACCTGCCAGATTACCCAGCAGCAGCCACCGCAGCGCGGCCAACAAGAAGCTGGCCAGCAACACTCGCTGTACGCTGAAGCGGGCGAACAGGCGGCTCATGCCCATGAACATCAAAACTTCGGCCACCACGCCCAGTGCCCACAGCAAGCCAATGGCGCCACGGCTGTAACCGAGGTGCTCAAGGTGCAGGGTGAGAAATGTGTAATAAGGGCCGTGGCTGAGCTGCATCAACGCTACACACAGGTAGAAAGCGATCACCCCCGGGGCACTCAGCTGGCGCAGGAAACCACCCGCCCCAGCGCGCTCGCCCTGCTCTACCGGCTGTGCATTGGGCACCCACAGGCTGGCGGCAACGATACCGGCCATGATGGTCACCAGGGCTATGGGGTAGATGTCCAGGCTCAACCCTTCGAACAGCCGGCCCAGCCCAACCACAGTGAGAATGAAGCCGATCGAGCCCCACAGGCGTACCTGGCTGTAGCGCGCGGTCTGGCCATGCAGGTGAGCCAGGGTGATGACTTCGAACTGCGGGAGCACCGCATGCCAGAAGAACGCATGCAGCGCCATCACCAATGCCAGCCAGGCATAGCTCTTGCCGAAGAAGATCAGCGAGAAGGTCGCCACGGTGCACAAGGCCCCCAGGCGCACGATGAGCAGGCGCTGCCCGCTGCGGTCACCCAGCCAGCCCCACAGGTTAGGCGCGACGCAGCGCATCAGCATGGGGATGGCCACCAACTCGCCGATGCGCGCCGGGGGGAAACCCAGGTGGTCGAAGTACAGCGCCAGAAACGGCGCAGTGGAGCCCAGCAGGGCGAAGTAGAACAGGTAGAAGCTGGAGAGGCGCCAATAAGGAATTGGGTGCATGGAGTGGCCTTCTAGGGACCTGTATCGGCCCTTTCAAGGCCACCCCCCTCCCACAGATTCAGTGCTATCGCTGTAGGAGCGGGTTCACCGGCGAAGCGGCCGACACAGGCTGGATCAGAGCTGGCCTAATACCGGCGTGTTCACCTTCACCTCGGCATTCTGCGCACGATGGCGCAACAAATGGTCCATCAGCACGATCGCCATCATCGCTTCAGCGATCGGTGTGGCACGGATACCCACGCACGGGTCATGGCGGCCTTTGGTGATGACGTCGACGGGGTTGCCATCGACATCGATCGAACGGCCTGGCGTGGTGATGCTGGAGGTCGGCTTGAGCGCCAGGTGGGCGACGATCGGCTGACCGGAGCTGATGCCACCGAGGATGCCGCCTGCGTTATTGCTGAGAAAACCTGCAGGGGTCAGCTCGTCACGGTGTTCGGTGCCACGCTGGGCAACGCTGGCGAAACCCGCACCGATTTCAACGCCTTTGACCGCGTTGATGCTCATCAGCGCGTGGGCCAGTTCCGCATCGAGACGGTCGAAAATCGGCTCGCCCAGCCCTGGCATGACGCCCTCGGCCACTACGGTGATCTTCGCCCCAACCGAATCCTGGTCGCGGCGCAGTTGGTCCATGTAGGCCTCGAGCTCCGGCACCTTGCTGGGGTCGGGGCTGAAGAAGGCGTTTTCTTCAACCGATTCCCAGCCCTTGAAGGGGATTTCGATCGGGCCCAATTGGCTCATGTAGCCACGCACCTGAATGCCCTGGGTAGCCAGGTACTTCTTGGCGATGGCGCCAGCAGCCACACGCATGGCCGTTTCGCGCGCCGAACTGCGCCCGCCACCACGGTAGTCGCGAGTACCGTATTTGTGGTGGTAGGTGTAGTCGGCGTGGGCGGGGCGGAACAGGTCCTTGATCGCCGAGTAGTCCTTGGACTTCTGGTCGGTATTACGGATCAACAGGCCAATCGAGCAGCCGGTGGTGCGGCCTTCGAAGACGCCAGAGAGGATTTCAACCTCGTCGGCTTCCTGGCGTTGGGTAGTATGCCGGCTGGTGCCAGGCTTGCGCCGGTCAAGGTCGTGCTGCAGGTCGGCGAGGGAGATCTCCAGGCCAGGTGGGCATCCATCGACAATGGCGACCAACGCCGGGCCATGGCTTTCGCCAGCGGTGGTGACAGTGAACAGCTTGCCGTAGGTATTGCCGGACATGGACGCTCCGCGAAATCTGCCTGAGGTGAACGAAAGCCGGCAGTATACAGATGGATGAAGGGGCTGTGCTGGCCTGTTGGTGGTTAACCAGCCCCTGCCCGCTTGCACGGCGCTTATCGAGGCTGCGAACCTTCCCTCCAGCATCGAGTCATACGTTCATCTCCCCATGTAGTAACCCAAGATGTCGCGCCTGGTCGCTCTGTTCCTTTTGCTGTGTACCGGCCTGGCCCAGGCCGCCGCCCCTACCGTACTGCAACGCCCTATCGACCTCGATACCGGCCAAGGTGTGCTCCACGGCAGCCTGCTGTTGCCGCAACAAGCCACCCCGCCGCCAGTGGTGTTGATCATTGCCGGCTCCGGCCCCACTGATCGAGACGGTAACAACCCAGCCTCAGGCCGTGTCGACAACCTCAAACGCCTGGCCCTGGTGCTGGCCAACGAACACATAGCCAGCGTGCGCTACGACAAACGCGGCGTGGCCGCCAGCCAGCCAGCCACGCCCGACGAGCGCAACCTGAGCGTGCAGCGTTACGTCGACGATGTCGTGGCGTGGAGCCAAAAGCTCAAGGCCGACCCAAGGTTTGGCCCGCTGATCCTTGTGGGCCACAGTGAAGGGGCGCTGATCGCCACCCTTGCCGCCGAACGCGCCGGTGCCAGTGCAGTGGTCACCCTGGCAGGCATGGGCCGCCCCTTGGCGGACGTGTTGCGTGAGCAATTGGCTCAACGCCTGCCACCTGCGCAGGTGGCTCAGGGCAGCGCCCTGCTCGACCGCCTGCAAGCTGGGCAGACCAGCCTGGACATACCTGCCCCGCTACGCCAGGTGTTTCGCCCAAGCGTGCAGCCTTACCTGATCACCCTGCTGCAGCAGAACCCAGCCCAGGCTTTCGCGCGCTTGCCGATGCCTGCTCTGATCGTACAAGGGCGCAATGATGTGCAGGTCGATGTAGCCGACGCTGAACGCCTCAAGGCAGCCAAGCCGGATGCTCAGCTGGTGTTGATCGACGGTATGAACCACATGCTGCGCATCAGCCCGAAAGACATGCACCTGCAGCGTGACAGCTACCTCAATCCAGAGCTGCCCCTGGCGCGGGAGCTTGGCGAACGCCTGGTCAGCTTCATTCACCAGTTGCCATCGGCCTGACCCTCAAACATCGGCAATCCCTGCCGATAAAGCGGTATCGGCAGTGATCTGGGCGGCATGCAGCCCAGTTCGCAACCTGCCCGTTCCCGAGGAAATGCCCCAATGACCGATGCCCCCGCTGCCGTAGAGCCCGGCCAAGAGCCGCCCGCCCCGGAGCCAGCCGCCCTGCCTTGGGCAGACCTTGCCGTTGAACACTTCCAACTGCTGCGCCTGGCGCCCCTGCCCACCGACCGCAACAGCGGCGCACGGCCCTTGCGCTTCGTCGAGTTCGCTTACGCCGAACGCCATGACAAGGCCCACAGCCTACTGCGCATGGAAATCCGCCTGCCAGGGCAAAAAGTTCGCAAGGAGCAGAACCAACTGGATGTGCGGGTGGACCACGGCGAGCGGCGGGTGACCCTGGGCAGTGACAGCGGGCTGCAACTGGAGCCGCTGAACCGCGGCGTCGGCCGCTTCATGCTGGCCCAGGCGGTGCAGTGGCTGCAGCGGCGCTGGTCGAACTACCGGGTCGAAGGCATGGCGCTGCCGAACAAGGATGCGCTGAACGAAGACACCCGGCTGCGCCGCGACCGGTTCATCACCGCCACGGGCCTGGAAGTGGAGTACGCCGACCCGCAGCACCTCAAAGGCCGCACCCTCGATACCACCGTGAACCAGCTCAAAGGCGGCTGGAACACCGAGAAAGTGCAGCAGGTGAGCATGCTCGATGCAGCCGGCATGCTGCAGCAGGCCGAGCAGCAACTGCAGGAGAAAGAGGGGCAGCTGCGCGAACGCGACGAGCGGGTGGCCAAATATCGACGCGAAGACAGCGGGCTGCGCTTTACCATCACCTGCCTGGTGGCGTTCGCGGTGTTCCAGGCCGGGCTGCTGATCTGGATCGCTACCCGGTGAACTGCGGGGCCGTCGTGCGGCCCACCCTGTCCGGCCTCAGACGCGCGACTTGAACAGCGCCTGGTGCTGACGGCATTGCTCGGCGGTGAGCATGAACACGCCGTGCCCGCCACGTTCGAATTCCAGCCAAGCGAAGTCCACTTCCGGGTAAAGGGCTTCGACATGCACCTGGCTGTTGCCGACCTCGACGATCAACAACCCCTTTTCAGTCAGGTGATCAGCCGCCTCGGCGAGCATCCGCCGGACCAAGTCCAGGCCATCGTTGCCGCAGGCCAGGCCCATTTCCGGCTCGTGGTGGTATTCGGCCGGCATGTCGCCAAAGTCTTCGGCATCGACATACGGCGGGTTGGACAGGATCAGGTCGAAGCGCTGCCCAGGCAGGCCAGCGAAGCCGTCACCCTGCACGGTAAACACTCGCTCGTCCAAACCGTGGCGTTCGATGTTCTGATTCGCCACTTCCAGTGCATCGAACGACAAGTCGGCCAGCACCACTTCGGCCTCGGGGAACACCTCGGCGGCCACTATGCCAATGCAGCCAGAGCCCGTGCACAGGTCCAGAATGCGCGCGGGCTCGGCCGCCAGCCATGGCTCGAAGCGTTTTTCGATCAGCTCGCCAATGGGCGAGCGAGGTACCAGCACGCGCTCGTCGACGATGAACGACATGCCGCAGAACCACGCCTCGCCCAGCAGGTAAGCCGTCGGCACGCGGTCTTCGATACGGCGCTTGAGCAGATGCTGCAGGCGCACCCGCTCGTCGTCCTCGAGCTGGCAGTCCAGGTAACTGTCGGCAATTTCCCAGGGCAGGTGCACGGCGCCCAGCACCAGCAGGCGGGCCTCGTCCCAGGCATTGTCGGCACCATGGCCAAAGAACAACTCATGCTCGTGGAAGCGGCTGACCGCCCAGCGGATGTAGTCGCGCAGCGTGCGCAGACGAGATGTGATCACGGGAAACTCCTATTCAGACCGTACAAAAGTCTAACAGCCCTACCGGCACAATTGTTCGTCACCCTGCCCTGATGGCAAGCCACAGGCCAGTATCCATGCCGCTTGCGATGTCAACCATTCCCATTGGCGCCAAGGCAAGGGAGAATAGGTATACAAAAGCCCTACCCGAGGAGCCCTTGATGTCAGTTCCACCCACGATGTTCCGCCTCACGGGCCGCGACTATCCGCCGGCCAAGCTGAGCCAAGCCAGCTTGATCATCATCGATGCGCAGAAAGAGTACCTGAGCGGGCCTCTGCAGCTGTCGGGCATGGACGAGGCCGTGGCCAACATCGCCCGGTTGCTCGACGCTGCCCGCAAGGCAGGCCGTCCGATCATCCACGTTCGCCACCTCGGCACCGTTGGCGGGCGCTTCGACCCGCAAGGCCCGGCCGGCCAGTTCATTCCGGGCTTGGAGCCGCACGAAGGTGAAATCGTCATCGAAAAACGCATGCCCAACGCGTTCAAAAACACCCAACTGCATGACACCTTGCAGGCTCTTGGGCATCTGGACCTGATCGTATGCGGTTTCATGAGCCACTCCAGCGTCAGCACCACCGTGCGCCGTGCCAAGGACTATGGTTATCGTTGCACCCTGGTAGAAGATGCTTCAGCCACCCGCGACCTGGCGCTGAAGGATCAGGTGATCCCCGCCGCGCAGATCCACGCGTGCGAAATGGCCGTGATGGCCGATAACTTCGCCTGTGTCGCACCCACCGCCAGCCTGATCTGAGCCGGTGTTGCGATAACCGCCCGGCAGCCGCGCGGAACCCTTGTACCAGGGCCAGGTCGAATTCCGGATGTCCACAGAGGTGACTGGAATGAAGCTTAAAGGCAGTTTCGACGCCAAGCGTCTGCGCCCGCGAGAACCGCGCAACTGGGGCGCGCGCATTGCCGCCGGCCTGTCGGCCCTGATCGCTACCTTGGGTGTGTTGCTAGCCATGGCAGGCGTGTCCGGGCTACTTGGCAACTACGCGGCCCTGGCCGACCTCAACACAAACCGCCCGCTGGCCAGCATCGTGGCGCTGGTTGGGCTGTTGCTGCTGTATCTGGGTGTGCGCCTCTGGCGTCGGAGCCGCATCCGCCTGCGCCGCGGGCGCGAACTGAACATGTCACCGCACTTGATGAAGAAGCACGATTAAGGTTTGTGCTGCGGGCCTATACGCGGGTGAACCTGCGAAGGGGCAGTACTGACGCCACAAGGCTGATGGCGTAAACTACGCCTCCCACGTGGAGGCACCATGCAAGACGACGATTTTTCCCTGTTCAGCGCAGAGGTGCGCGGCGTCAAGCCGATCAAGCACGACCGCGCCGATGTGGGCAAGCCGAAAACCGACCGCAAGCAACTGGCCGGCCTGCGCCAGGCCGCGACCGTGCGCAGCGACCAGACCTTGGTAATCGATGGCCTGTCGGACCAGTTCGTCATCGACGTGGGCGCCGAAGACGAGCTCATGTGGCGCCGCGACGGCGTGCAGGAAAGCCAGATCCGCAAGCTCAAGCTTGGCCAGATCGCCTTCGAGGGCAGCCTCGACCTGCATGGCATGAGCGTTGAAAAAGCCCGCGAAACCTTGTGGGCCTTCATCGCCGAAGCTACCCAGCTCGAAGTGCGCTGTGTACGGGTGACCCACGGCAAGGCTGCGCGCCTGGACGGCAAGCGCCCGATGATCAAGAGCCACGTCAACACCTGGCTGCGCCAGCACCCGCAAGTGCTCGGTTTCACCTCATGCCAGGCCCGCCATGGCGGCACTGGCGCTGTGTATGTGATGCTCAAGCGAACCATGATGGAAGGGCGCGACGAGTAACGCCGTGCTTGCAGCGCCGCCCGCGCCGCCGTAACCTTCCTTTTTGCGATTTTTTACCCACAGGTAGATACATGTCCCTGGAACAGAACTACACCGAGATCCTCAGCCAACTCGGCGAGGACGTCTCCCGTGAGGGCCTGCTCGACACGCCCAAACGGGCTGCAAAGGCCATGAAGTACCTTTGCCGCGGTTATGAGCAGACGCTGGAAGAAGTCACCAACGGCGCGCTGTTCACCTCCGACAACAGTGAGATGGTGCTGGTCCGGGACATCGAGCTGTATTCGATGTGCGAACACCACATGTTGCCTTTCATCGGCAAGGCCCACGTGGCTTACCTGCCCAAGGGCAAGGTCCTGGGCTTGTCGAAGGTCGCCCGCATCGTCGACATGTTCGCCCGCCGCCTGCAAATCCAGGAAAACCTCAGCCGCCAGATCGCCGAGGCCGTGCAGCAGGTTACCGGGGCTGCCGGCGTGGCCGTGGTGATCGAAGCCAAGCACATGTGCATGATGATGCGCGGTGTGGAAAAGCAGAATTCGACCATGCTCACCTCGGTGATGCTGGGTGAATTCCGTGAAAACGCCGCCACCCGCAGCGAGTTCCTCAGCCTGATCAAGTGATCGGTGCCTATCCCGAGCCGGCCCCCAGGGGTCGGCTTTTTACTTTCAGGAGTAGCCCATGATCGTCAAAGCCCTGCGGGTTGGCCTTGGCCAGCTTATCGTGTTCGGCGACTGGATCAGCCGCCCGGCCAAGCAGAAGCGTGACGCGGCGGCCCAGTCGCGTGTCGAGCAGCAGGCCAAGAGCCTCGCGCTCTATCAGTTCCATGCCTGCCCGTTCTGCGTGAAGACCCGCCGTACCCTGCATCGTTTGAACGTGCCAGTTGCGCTGCGTGATGCCAAGAACGACCACGAGCACCGCCAGGCGCTGCTCGAAGGGGGTGGCCGGGTCAAAGTGCCGTGCCTGCGCATCGAAGAACAGGGCAACGTGACCTGGATGTATGAGTCCAAGGCCATCATTGATTACCTGGACAAGCGTTTCGCGTCAGCCTGAGGCATAAGCCTCGGCTTTTTCGCCAGTGAACGCCCACAGGGATCACGCAGTGCGCGAGCCCTGTGGCAAGCGGGTGAAAGCAGGTTCACCCGCGAATAGGCCGAACTCGCCTTACTCAACCATCGGCACATGCTTTGGGTGGCTAGCCACCCGTTCAAGCCAGGCGCGCACTGCCGGATAGTCGGCCAGATCGAAACCGCCCTGATGCGCCACGTGGGTGTAGGCGTATAACGCGACGTCGGCGATCGAGTACTGGTCCCCAACCAGGTACGGCGTCATCTGCAACTGCCGCTCCATCACCTTCAGCGCCTTGTACCCGCCTTTGTGCAGCTTGCGGTATTCGTCCACACGCTCATCCGGCAAGCCCAGGTAGAACTGAATGAATCTGGCCACGGCAATGTACGGCTCATGGCTGTATTGCTCGAAAAACTGCCACTGCAAAACCTGGGTGCGCAGGCGCGGTTCGCTGGGCAGAAACGCGCTGCCATCGGCCAGGTAGTTGAGGATGGCGTTCGACTCCCAAAGGCAGGTACCGTCCTCGAGCTGCAGAACCGGCACCTTGCCATTGGGGTTCATGGCCAGGAACTCTGGGGTTTCGGTTTCGCCCTTGAGGATGTCCACCGCTTGCCATTGATACGGGCGGTCCAGCAGGCTGAGCATCAGCTTGACCTTGTAGCAGTTGCCCGACTGGTAGTCACCATACACCTTGTACATCGCCCCTCCCCTCCCATGCAGTTACGCAGATTTGCTCAATAGTTGGCGACTGTACGGCCAAAAGCAATGCCTGCTGTATGGCAAGGATCAATCACCGCCGCGTTAGGCTGCAAAAACAGCTTATACATGGACAAGGACCCCTCCAATGACCGATGCCACCTCCGCGCGCCTGAGGCCCCTGGCAGACAGCTCCCCGTCGGCCGTGGTCGCCGGCTTCATCGCCATGCTCACCGGTTACACCAGCTCCCTGGTATTGATGTTCCAGGCAGGGCAAGCTGCCGGGCTGACCAGTGCACAGATTTCTTCGTGGATCTGGGCCTTGTCGATCGGCATGGCGGTGTGCAGCATCGGCCTGTCACTGCGCTACCGCACGCCTATCACCGTGGCCTGGTCTACCCCCGGTGCAGCGCTGTTGATTACCAGCCTGGGCGGTGTCAGCTACGGCGAAGCCATCGGCGCTTACATTACCTGTGCACTGCTGGTGGTGATCTGCGGCGTGACCGGCAGCTTCGAACGCCTGGTCAAGCGTATTCCCGCGTCATTGGCCTCGGCGCTGCTGGCGGGGATCCTGTTCAAGATCGGCAGCGAAATCTTCGTGGCCGCCCAGCACCGTACCTTGTTGGTATTGGGCATGTTCTTCAGTTATCTGTTGGTCAAGCGGCTATCGCCGCGGTATTGCGTGCTGGCTGCCTTGCTGGTGGGCACCGCGCTGTCCGGCGCCCTTGGCCTGCTGGACTTCAGCGGCTTCAAGCTGGAGGTAGCGGCACCGGTCTGGACCACGCCGAGCTTCTCTCTGGCCGCGACCATCAGCATCGGCATACCGCTGTTCGTGGTGGCCATGACCTCACAGAACATGCCGGGCGTGGCTGTGCTAAGGGCCGACGGCTACCAAGTACCTGCATCGCCGCTGATTTCGGCCACTGGCTTTGCCTCGCTGCTGCTGGCCCCTTTCGGCTCCCACGGGGTGAATCTGGCGGCGATCAGTGCGGCGATCTGCACCGGGCCGCATGCCCATGAAGACCCGCAAAAACGCTACACGGCGGCGGTTTGGTGCGGGATTTTCTATGGCATAGCCGGTACGTTCGGCGCAACCCTGGCGGCGTTGTTCGCCGCGCTGCCCAAGGAGCTGGTGCTGTCGATTGCCGCCCTGGCACTGTTTGGTTCGATCATGAATGGGCTGACCGTGGCCATGGGCGAGGCACGCGAGCGGGAAGCGGCGTTGATCACCTTCATGGTCACGGCATCGGGGTTGACGCTGTTCTCGATTGGTTCGGCGTTCTGGGGGATTGTGGCGGGGGTTTTAACCTTGCTGATTCTGAATGCTCAGGGGGCTCGGCGGTAGTTCAGTGTTGCGGTTGAGATCGAGCGCCGCCCGCGCGGCGCATCGCGAGCTGCGCTCGCTCCTACGTTTGTTTCGGGCCAGTAATGCCTGTTACAGGCGCGCGCGACCGCCTGGTTCATACGACGCGATATTGCGCCATGCACCAAGGCGTCCGCGCTCAAATCCCACAGGATCAATTGGCCCGAAACAAACGTAGGAGCGAGCGCAGCTCGCGATGCGCCGCGCGGGCGGCGCTCGATCTCGAACCCCACGAAAATCCCCCGCCAGGCACTCACAGCCTAAAATGCCCGACCATGCCTTTAAGGTCACTGCCCAGTTGCGCCAATTCGACACTGGAGCGGGCATTGTCCTGCATCGCCAGCGCCTCCTGGTCGGCACTGCCGCGGATCTCCTACGTTTGTTTCGGGCCAGTAATGCCTGTTACAGGCGCGCGCGACCGCCTGGTTCATACGACGCGATATTGCGCCATGCACCAAGGCGTCCGCGCTCAAATCCCACAGGATCAACTGGCCCGAAACAAACGTAGGAGCGAGCGCAGCTCGCGATGCGCCGCGCGGGCGGCGCTCGATCTCGAACCCCACGAAAATCCCCCGCCAGGCACTCACAGCCTAAAATGCCCGACCATGCCTTTGAGGTCACTGCCCAGTTGCGCCAATTCGACACTGGAGCGGGCATTGTCCTGCATCGCCAGCGCCGCCTGGTCGGCACTGCCGCGGATCTGCGTCACGCTGCGGCTGATCTCTTCGGCTACCGAACTCTGCTGCTCGGCTGCCGCAGCAATCTGCTGGTTCATCTGCTGAATCAAGGACACCGCCGCGGCAATGCTGCCCAGCGCGCTTTCGGTCTGTAGCGCGTCGGCTACGGCCAGGCGGACCAGCTCGGTACTGCCACGGATCTGCGTCACCGACTGCTGGGCGTTGCCCCGCAGACTGGCCACCAGCCGTTCGATTTCCTCGGTCGACTGCCGGGTACGCCGGGCCAGGGCGCGCACCTCATCAGCCACCACGGCGAAACCACGCCCCTGCTCACCGGCCCGGGCCGCCTCGATAGCCGCGTTCAGCGCCAGCAGATTGGTCTGCTCGGCCACGCTTTTGATCACCTCCAGCACATCGCCAATGGTGTGGATCTCGGCGCTCAAGCTATCGATACCCGCGCTGGCAGTGTCTGCGGCACTGGCCAATTGCTCGATGCGCTGCATGCTTTCGCGCACCACACGCTGGCCAGCGTCGACCTTCTCGTCGGCCGCCTGTGCCGCCTGCGCGGCTTGCTCGGCGTTACGCGCCACATCGTGCACGGTGGCAGTCATCTGCTGCATGGCAGTCGCCACCTGCTCGGTCTCTTCCTTCTGGCTGCCAACTTCACGGTTGGTCTGCTCGGTCACAGCCGACAGTGCCTGGGCGCTACCTGCCAACTGCTCGATGCCCTGCTGCAGACCACTGACAACGCCCGACAGCCCGGCAGCCATCTGCTGCATGGCCTGCATCAACTGGCCCACTTCGTCGCTGCGCGGCGCTTCGTGCTCCAGGCTCAATTCCCCGGCAGCGATGCGCTGGGCACGGCTGATTACGCGTTTGAGTGGGCCGATCACCGCGCGGGGAATCAGCCAGGCAGCGAGAATGCCCACCAGCAGCGCAAGGCCAGTGGCCAAGGCGATCGCCAGGCTATTACGCGCAAGTTCCGCCTGCATGGCTTGCTGGTCGGCCACATAGGCCTGGTCGACCCGGCTGGTGACCTGCTCGGCACTGGCTTGCAACTGTGCCTTGATGCCCTGTTCTTTACCCAGCAAATCGGTGTATTCGTTGAGTTTGTCGGAGAAACTGGCAATGTGCCCAGCCACTTCACCCAGCACACTTTGGTAGCCGGGGTCACTGACACTGGCCTTGAGCTGCTCGACCAACTGCGCTGCGTCGACAGTCTGCGCAATGCGCCCTTGCTCGACTTCTTCACCCTTGCGGCTCTTGTCCAAGCGCACCCGCGCCTCTTCCATGGCCTGCAGCATCAACCGCGAAACTTGCGCCACCTGCCCGGCCTGTTCGAGGAACTCGCCACCTTGTTGGCCTTGGGATTGTTTAAGGGTGTAAGTGGCATCATCGGCCAAGCCCGATTGCAGCACATCGAGGTTATTGGCCACGCTGGACACCGACCAACTGGCCATGTCCAGCGCCAGCTCCTTGGCTTGCACCGCTTCGACGAAGGCTTCAAAGGCCTGGCCGTACGCCGCCAGGTCAGCCTCGGCCGCGCTCATTGCCGGCAGGATGCGGGCGCGCTCGGCGAGGTTCTGCAACCCGCTGCGCAGAGCCTCGGCTTCCTTGATATCCGAACGCAAAGCAAACGCCTGCTCGCGCTGGCGCAACCGCAGCAGGTCGGTATTGAACTGGCCTAGCTCACGCAGCCCGTCGAAACGCTGGCCGACGCCATGCAGCGCGGCTACACCGATGGCCGCCACCGCCACGGTCAGCAGCAACACCAGGGCAAAGCCAAGGCCCAGTTTGCGGGCCATGCCCAGGTTAGCCAGAACACCGCGCCTGCTCGCCGCCATCGCCGATCCTCTTCACCGTGCAAGGTTTGCCTAAGGCTAAGCGTTGCAACGTTCTTGGCCTGCAAACAAGGGGGCGACAGAAAAATGGTGTCAAATAGCTATGTACTGTCGTTATCAGCTAACTAAGGGTCGCCCTGCAGGGGAAATTGCAGGGCTGATCGGGGCCGGCTCAAATGGCCGTGGCTCCGCCGTCCACAGCAAGGCTGTGCCCCGTGGTGAAGGCCGCCCCATCGCTGCACAGGTACAAGACGGCACTGGCCACTTCGTCGACCTTGCCGATACGCCCCACCGGATGCATGGCAGCGGCAAATTCAGCCTTGCGCGGGTCAGCTTCATAGGCACGGCGGAACATATCGGTATCGATCACCGCCGGGCACACCGCGTTGACCCGGATACGCTTCTTGGCATATTCGATGGCCGCCGACTTGGTCAAGCCGATCACCGCATGCTTGGAGGCGGCGTAAATGCTCATCTTCGGTGCTGCGCCCAGGCCCGCCACCGAGGCGGTATTGACGATCGCCCCGCCGCCTTGAGCCACGAGCAGCGGCAACTGGTACTTCATGCACAGCCATACGCCTTTGACATTGACGCCCATGATGGCGTCGAACTCGGCCTCACTGCCCTCGGCCAAACGCCCTTTTTCAATTTCGATGCCTGCGTTGTTGAAGGCGTAGTCCAAGCGCCCATACACCTCGATGACCCGCTCGTGCAGTTGCCGTACCTCGGCGTCCTTGGTCACGTCACAGGCCACGAACAACGCCTCGCCCCCCGCTTGATGCAGCAGGTCGACGGTAGACTGGCCTGCGACCGGGTCAAGATCGGCCACCACCACCTTCAGGCCTTGGCGGGCAAAGGCCAGCGTCGTAGCCCGGCCGATCCCCGCGCCAGCGCCAGTGACCAGGGCTACCTGGCCGGAAAAGGTCATGCTCATCGTCTGCTCCAGAAGGGGAATGGATGGGCTCAGAGTCTAGTCAGCCCACCACCGGGCTGGGCAGCATCATCAGGGCAGCGGTTGAGCTACCATGCTTACCAGTGATTTTGCGGACCAACCTGCATCAGCAGGTTAAATTGACCGCTGAGCCTCATTCCATCACAAGGACCTGCCATGACCCAGACCAACCGCCGCTTCCTGCTTGCCAAACGCCCGGCCGGCGCCGTGCGCCGTGACGACTTCAGCTTCGAGACCGTGCCCGCCCAGGCGCCTGCCGAAGGGCAGATCCAGGTGCGCAACCTGTACCTGTCCCTGGACCCAGCCATGCGCGGCTGGATGAACGAAGGCAAGTCTTACATCCCACCCGTTGCCCTGGGCCAGGTAATGCGCGCCCTGGGCGTTGGCGAGGTGGTGGCTTCCAACCATCCGGACTACAAGCCCGGCGACCATGTCAGCGGCGCCCTCGGTGTGCAGGACTACTTCACCGGAGAGCCCCAGGGCCTGCACAAGATCGACCCCAATCTCGCCCCGCTGCCCCGCTACCTGTCGGCCCTGGGCATGACCGGCATGACCGCCTACTTCGCCCTGCTCGAAGTCGGCCAGCCCAAGGCCGGTGACACCGTGGTCATCTCGGGCGCAGCCGGTGCGGTGGGCAGCATCGTCGGGCAGATCGCCAAGCTCAAAGGCTGCCATGTGGTCGGCATTGCCGGCGGTGCGCAAAAATGCCAATACCTGAAAGACGAACTGGGCTTCGACGGCGTGATCGACTACAAAGCCGAGGACGTGCTCGCCGGCCTGAAGCGCGAATGCCCCAAAGGTGTCGATGTGTACTTCGACAACGTCGGCGGCGAAATCCTCGACGCGGTGCTCACCCGCATCAACTTCAAAGCACGCATCGTGATTTGCGGCGCCATCAGCCAGTACAACAACAAAGAAGCGGTCAAAGGCCCGGCCAACTACCTGGCACTGCTGGTGAACCGCGCACGCATGGAAGGCTTCGTGGTGATGGACCACGTCAAGGACTATGGCAAGGCCGCGCAGGAGATGGCCGGTTGGTTGGCCAGCGGCAAGGTCAAGAGCAAGGAGGATGTGGTCGAAGGGCTGGAGACTTTCCCAGAAACATTGCTCAAGCTGTTCAATGGGGAAAACTTCGGCAAGTTGGTGTTGAAGGTGTGACGCGGGTGTAGCCCTGGACTGTGCCGCGCCCCCTTAAAGGGCCGGCACAGGCAGCACAGATCTTGTAAGATTGCCCCTCGCCACTGAAACCAGTGACAAGGGATTTGTAGAGATGACCATGATCAAGATCACCCCCACCATCGAGTGCTCCAACACCGCCCCGTTCGTCCTCTTCGGCGGCGTCAACGTACTCGAGTCCGAGGACCTGGCCCTGACCGCCTGTGCCGAGTACGTTCGGGTTACCGAGAAACTGGGCATCCCTTACGTGTTCAAGGCCAGCTTCGACAAGGCTAACCGCTCCTCGATCCACTCCTACCGCGGCCCCGGTATGGAAGAAGGCCTGCGTATCTTCGAAAAGGTAAAAGCCGAATTCGGCGTACCGATCATCACCGACGTGCATGAAATTCATCAGTGCGCTCCAGTTGCCGAGGTGGTCGACGTGCTGCAACTGCCCGCCTTCCTGGCCCGCCAGACCGACCTGGTGGTAGCCCTGGCCAAGACCGGCAAGCCAGTCAACATCAAAAAGCCGCAGTTCCTCAGCCCTTCGCAGATGCAGAACATCGTGCACAAGTTCAAGGAAGCCGGTAACGACCAACTGATCCTGTGCGACCGTGGCACCTGCATGGGTTACGACAACCTGGTCGTCGACATGCTGGGCTTCGGGGTAATGAAACGTACCTGCGAAGACCTGCCGGTAATCTTCGATGTCACCCACGCGCTGCAGAATCGCGACCCATCTGGCGCGGCTTCCGGTGGCCGTCGCGAGCAGGTCGTGGACCTGGCCCGCGCTGGTATGGCGGTGGGCCTGGCTGGGCTGTTCCTGGAGGCCCACCCTAACCCAGACCAAGCCAAGTGCGACGGCCCGAGCGCTCTGCCGCTGGACAAGCTGGAGCCGTTCCTGGCGCAGATCAAAGCGCTGGATGACCTGGTCAAAGGCTTCGCCCCATTGGTCATCGCCTGATTCGAAAGCAATCAAAAAAGGGCCGACCTGCACATTGCAGGTCGGCCCTTTTTCATTTCGCCTGTGAATATGGGCAATGCCCGTGGCGCTCACGCTCAAACTCAGGTATTGATGTGCGCGCTTTCATGAGGAGAAAATTGTGGAGTGGTACGAATCGTTGTTTCTGCAGGCCTGCGCCCATGTGATGACCCAGGCGAAGATAGCTCAGCGCCATACACCGCAAGGGGGCCTGAACCTGAATGTGACCGCCACCCACGAGCTGGTCGAAGCCTATCAGCGTGGGGTAGCGTTGGCGTTCAATGCCGAAGCCTTACAACAGGCTTTCGCCCAAGGCGCAGATTGCGCTCTGCTGATAATGACGCATGAACATCAGTTCGCCAGCACCTTGCAGGACATCAAGCGCCAACACGATGTGGTCTTGAGCGCCACCTTGGGCACCACCGTGCGTTCCAGCGACTTCGCCACCTACCATGTGGACGTCGCCCTCATACGTGCAACCCAAGCCAGCACCATGGATATTGCCCATTGAAGCAATGGGCTACCCGACGGTAGCCCGGTTGCCAGTTCAGCCGCGAATCTCGGCTACCACCGCGGCCAGTGCCTGCGCCGGGTCGGCTGCTTTGCTGATAGGGCGGCCGATTACCAGGTAATCGGAGCCTGCATCCAATGCCTCGCGCGGGGTTAGGATACGGCGCTGGTCGTCCAGGGCGCTGCCAGCAGGACGAATGCCTGGGGTGACCAGTTGCAGTGCCGGGTGCGCGGCTTTGAGCGCGGGTGCTTCCAGCGCCGAGCACACCAGGCCGTCCATACCTGCCTTTTCAGCCAGCGCGGCCAAACGCAGCACTTGCTGCTGCGGGTCCACATCCAGGCCGATGCCCGCCAAGTCCTCACGCTCCATGCTGGTCAACACGGTCACCCCGATCAGCAGTGGTTGCGGGCCCGTGCGCTTTGCCAGCGCTTCGCGGCAGGCGGCCATCATCCGCAGGCCACCGGAGCAATGTACGTTGACCATCCATACCCCCATCTCGGCAGCAGCCTTCACAGCCATGGCCGTAGTATTGGGGATGTCATGGAACTTCAAATCCAGGAATACTTCGAAGCCTTTCGCGCAGAGCGTTTCCACAATACCCGAGGCGCTGCTGGTGAACAGTTCTTTGCCAACTTTCACCCGGCACAGGGAGGGGTCGAGCTGGTCAGCCAGCTTCAGGGCAGCGTCACGGGTGGGAAAATCCAGGGCGACGATCAGGGGCGTCTGGCAGGCGGACATGGTCGGGGTCTCTTGGCAAGTCGTAAACGGCGCGCATTGTAAACGAAGTGGCGCAGGCTTTGGGGGCCGCAGGTCATCGGATTGGCCCAGAGGTGGGCGCTGCCTATAATTGAACCAACGCAACCGGGTGATGCTCGATATGAGTACAAGCATTGCCCCATGGTGCTGACAGGAGAATACAAATGCCCTGGTACGCCTGGCTGATACTCATCGTAGCCTTGGGTTCTATCGTCGGCGGGTTGATGATGCTGCGCGATACAGCCAAAAAACTCCCATTGACTGATGAACAACTGCGCAAAGTGCATGAACGCAATGCACAAGCCGATGCCAAGGACGCGCAGGACAGATAATGCGGGCTTCAGCGTGACGGCGGCAGCCAATCATGCTGAGAGCCGTTAGGTTGATGCCTGAAACTAAGGTTTCATGCTTATCAATTGGGCCGCTTTGCGGCCCAATTGATTTAACTGACTGCGATGAGCCCGATGAGCGTAGTCATTCAACGCTTAACTTATCGCGGTTACGCTCCAGCAATGCGTTGCCGATGCCCTTGATTTCCAGTAACTCGTCAACCGTCGCAAACGGCCCGTTAGCCTCGCGGTACGCTACGATGGCCTCAGCCTTGGCCTTGCCAATGCCAGTGAGTTCTTTCTGCAAAGTAGCAGCGTCGGCCTGGTTCAAGTTTACAAGTGCGGGCCCGGTGCTCTTCTGGCTCATCGCCGCTACCGGCTGAGTCATTGGCCCATCGGCAGGTGCGGCGTTAACCGAAAACGCAAGGCCCGCGAACAGGGGCAGCAACAGATACGAAAGCACGGTATTACGCATAGAAGCACTCCTTGGAGTAATTAGCGAGGCAGCGTTTCCTTGGCTGCCAGGCCAGATTATCGATCCCCAAAGTGCCCGCGAAGGGGGCTAATCCCCTTGTACTGTAGGAAGCCGCTTTATCGGTCTTGATGCTGCTGCAAGTACAGCCAATCGACGATATCGCCCTCCGGCGAATAGCCGCTGACCAACTCGCGCAGCAGGTGCCTGATGCGGCTGAAATCATCTTCTGCAACCGCTTTGAGCAGCGCTGCCAAGCGCTCGCGCAATACATCCCACGCCAGGAAGTCTTCCTTGGCCGTCATGATCATGGGGTGCACAGTGGGCGATACGTCATCACCGATCAGCAGCTCTTCATACAGCTTTTCACCCGGCCGCAAGCCTGAGAATTCAATGGCGATATCGCCAGTGGGGTTGCCTGGGCTACGCACGCTCAGGCCCGACAGGTGAATCATTTTTTCGGCCAGCTCGACGATTTTGACTGGTTCGCCCATGTCCAGGACGAAGACGTCGCCCCCCTGCCCCATGGCCCCGGCCTGCAACACCAGTTGGGCAGCCTCGGGGATGGTCATGAAGTACCGCGTGATCTTCGGGTGGGTAACAGTGAGCGGCCCACCGGCCTTGATCTGCTGGTGGAACAACGGTATCACCGAGCCCGAAGAGCCCAGCACGTTACCGAAGCGCACCATGGTGAAACGGGTTTTGTTCACCCGTGAAATTTTGCCGCTGTCGCCATACATCACTGGCGCAGCTTCCCGGCTCAGAGCCTGCAGGATCAGTTCGGACAGGCGCTTGGTACTGCCCATCACATTGGTAGGCCGCACCGCTTTGTCGGTGGAGATCAACACGAAGTTGGCCACTCCCGACTGCAAGGCAGCTTGCGCGGTGCATAGAGTACCGAACACATTGTTAAGCACGCCTTCGCCCATATTGTGCTCGACCATCGGCACGTGCTTGTAGGCGGCTGCATGGTAGACAGTGTCCACCCGCCAGGTGCTCATGATATCGGCCAGGTGCTGCTGATTGCGCACCGAGCCCAGAATCGGCAGCAAGCGAACCGAGAGCGACTCACGAGCGGCGTGTCGTTCCAGCTCACTGAGAATGCTGTAAAGGTTGAACTCGCTGTGATCGAACAGCAGCAAGGTCTTGGGGCCCAGGCCGATGATTTGCCGGCACAGCTCCGAGCCGATCGAGCCCCCTGCGCCAGTGACCAGCACTGTCTGCTTCTTGATGCACCGCTCGAGCAGTTCATCCTGAGCTGGCACTGGGTCACGCCCGAGCAAGTCGGCGATATCGACGTCCTGAATGTCATCGACCTTGACCCGGCCACTGGCCAAGTCGGCAAACGCAGGTACGCTTCGCACGTGCAGCGGGTAAGGCTCGAGGAAAGCCAGGATTTCCTTGCGCCGCGCACGGGAAGCGCGGGGCAAAGCCAGGAGGATTTCCTGGGCACCGGTTTCCTTGATCATCTGCTGTAGGTGCTTGGGCTTGTAGACCTGAAGCCCGGAAATGACTCGGTTGGCGAGGTCACCATCGTCATCGATGAAGGCCACCGGCCGCATCACCCGGCCCATGCGCAGCGCAGCAAGCAATTGGTTGCCGGCCGTACCAGCACCGTAGATGGCGACCTTGATCTGGCCATCGTCGCGGTTGGTGAAAGGAATCTGGTGGTTGCCGGTGAACCAGTCGCCGAGGAAGAACTGCCGCATCACCAGGCGCAAGCCACCGATGATGACCAGGCTCAGCCACCAGTAGTTGAAGATGATCGAGCGGGGAACCACCACTTTGTGGTTGCTGTACCAGTACACCACGACGGCAAGAATCAACGACGAGAGGGTGACAGCCTTGATAATGGTCACCAGGGCATCGTTGCCAAAATAGCGCATGACCGCCCGGTACATGCCAAACCGAATGAACAACGGCACTGCCACGACCGGAGCGGCCAGGAACAGCCAGGTATGCTCCAGAATCGGGTTGTACATTTCATCGATGCCTAGCCGCACGATGAACGACAACCACAAGGCCAGCCAGATGAGCAGCATGTCGGTGCAGACTTGAATCAGGCGCTTCTGCCGCCGTGAGAGGTTCACGAGGAACTGGCGCAGCCTGTCTTTGTTTGCATCGCTCATCCAGCTCTCCTCAACGTGCCAAGTGCGGTTAGCTCGATCATGTTATTCCCGCTTCCCGGCATGGTATTTGATCGCCAGCATTATAAGAGGGAAATATGCGACCAAGGTTCCCGTCGCACCATCCAGGCCAAACGCCACCACCGCCAACGCCACCGGCAATAACCAGCCCAGGTTGATGGCCGCTACGGCAAGGCTCACTGGCCGGTGACTGCCATGCTGGCGGACAGCATACTGATAGGCATGGCTGCGATGCGCCTCGTAGATGCGTTCGCCGCGCAAGAGCCGACGCAGCAACGTAAAGGTGGCATCGACTACAAATACCCCCAAAAGTATTAACCAGCCCCAGAAGAGTAGCGGGTTTATCCAGGCTGCCTGCAACGCCATCAGGCCCAGCATGATGCCGAGGAAGCCACTGCCGGCATCGCCCATGAAAATCCGTGCTGGAGGAAAGTTCCAGAATAAAAAGCCCGCCACCGTGGCGGCCAGCAGCAGCGGCAGCCACGTGGCTTGCGGATACCCGCCCAGCCAGTAAAGCAAGCAGCCGCCTAAACAGACGCAGATGGCTTCAAGGCTGGCGATACCATCGATACCATCCATGAAGTTGTACAGATTGAGCAGCCATACCAAGTACAAGGCACCAAACAGCCCACCCAGCCAAGCGCCATCCAGTGACCAGCCCAATACCATGACAGGCGGCATGCCCCCTAGCCAGTAGAGCCCCCAGGCGGCGGCAAGAAAGTGGCCAAGCAGACGCCAGCGTGCGGCAATATGGCCGTGGTCATCCATGAAGCCGATGACCGCTACCAGGCTACCGGCCCCCAGCAGGCCGACCAGTACCGGCGGCGCGACGGCCCCAGCCCAGCCCAAGCCCAGGGCCCCCCCCAGGAAGCAGACAACGAACGCCAGCCCCCCTCCCCGCGGGGTTGGCAGGGTATGCGAACTTCGGGCATTGGGGATGTCTAGCAGGCTGCGCGCCAGAGCGTAGCGGCGCAAGCCTGCGGTCATGGCCAGCGCAGCCACGCCAGCGACAAGTATCAGCCAGGTCATCGGTGGGGGTTATCCAGAAAATCGCGAGCGGTGAGCTTCAGCCCTTGCTCCAGCGTATGAGGTGGGGTCCAGCCGAGCAGTCGGTGGTTTTTTTCGATATCGACCTGCAACGAGCCCAATAGGCGCTGGGCCATATCACCGCGCCCAAGCAGCCGAGCCAGCGCGCGCAGCAGTGCAGGAGGCACGGGCAGCAAGCGAGCCGGCCGGCCCAGCGCGCGGCCCAAGGCGCGAAGCAAATCGCTCAAGCTCACGTCTTGCCCATCGCTGGCGAGAAACACCTGGTTGGCAGCCTGCGGGTGATCGACGCACGTCAACACCAGGTCAACCAGATTGTCGACAAAAATCAGGCTGCGACGATTGCCAAGCGCGCCCAGTGGCAGCGGTATGCCGCGCTGAACCCAGCGCAGCATGCTGCGAAAGTTCGCCTTGACCCCCGGCCCGTACACCAGCACCGGGCGGATCACCACCAGCTCCAGGCCAGTGGCCGCTGCCAACTGCTGCAACCCCTGCTCGGCCTCCAGTTTGGACCGCCCGTAGGCATCTTGCGGGGCGGGCGCATCATCAGCGCGCAACGGCTGGCCGGGCGAGCTGAGTTCGCCGTTGACCTTGATCGAGCTGATGAAAATGAAACGGCGAACACCCGCCTTGGCAGCCTGCCTGGCGAGGTTGAGGGTACCCTCGACATTGACCTTACGAAACTCGCCCAAGCTGTCGCTGGCTGTTTCCTGCATCACGTGCACGCGGGCTGCCGAGTGGATGACCGTATCGACGCCGGCAAGCGCAGCGGACCAATCGGTAGCGGCGGCCAGCGGGGCCTCCTGACGAGACGGGGCGCGCACGATGAAAACGCCAAGGTCGTGCAGCTGACGGCTTAGGGCGCTGCCAACGAAGCCGCTAGCGCCGGTGACAAGAATCGTTCGGCTATCCATGAAAGTCGTTCTTATGCGAAAGCTTGGGCAGGCAAAATTCGAGGGTTACAACAGGCTACGGTACAGGTCGGCGTAGGCCGCCGCCATAGCCGGTGCGGTAAACACCGCTTCATAGCGTTCCAAGGCCCTAGCGCCCATAGCCCTGGCCATGCCAGGGTCATCCCAGAGACGCTGCATGGCCAAAGCCAGTGCCGAGGCGTCACGCGGCGGTATCACCAGGCCCGTCTGGTCAGCCAGGTTGATGAAGGTCGTACCGGAACCCATCTCACAGGAGATCAAAGGTTTGCCATACATCGCCGCTTCCAGCAGCGAGATGCCAAACGACTCGGAGCGCAGGTGCGATGGGAATACGAAGCCATAACACAGGTCGAGCAAGGCAGCTTTGTCTTCATCGGGCAAGCCGCCTAGGAAATGCACATTGCTCAAGCCCAATTCTGCAGCCTGCTGCTTGAGCTCAGCTTCAAGAAAGCCGCCGCCCATGATGACCACTGGCAAACCGTTGAGCTTGGCGGCCTGCAGCAGGTAGTCCAAGCCTTTGTAGTAGCGCAGAGCACCAACGAAAAGGAAGAAGCGCTCTCCCAGCCGCCCGCGCCAGTAAGCCAGTTTGCTCTGCGAAGGCTGCGCATAGGTGGCGCGGTCAAGCCCGTAGGGAATGATCGAAACCTTGCTCTGGAAACGCGTCAACACCGGGCTGTGCGCTGCATAGTTGGGCGAGGAGGCAACCACACGGTCGACACTGGTGAAAAAACGGTGCATGAGCGGCTGATAAAGCTTGAGCAGCCATTTTTGCTTGACGATATCGGAGTGGTAGCTGACGACGGTCGGTTTGTTCAGGCCCGCCAGAAAATGCACCAGGTCCATGTAAGGCCAAGGGAAGTGGTAATGCACGATGTCGGCCTGCGCAGCCAGCTCGCGGAAGTCCTTCAGCGCCGACACTGAAAACCCGGTAGACGCCACATGCAGGTCGAGTTTGGAACGGTGAGTCAAATGGTTGGCAACCGGCTCGTTGCGCGCAGCGCCCCGCTCGCTGAGGTAAAGCACTTCAGAGTCGATACCCTGGGCGCGAGCGCCTTCGGCGATCTGAAAGATCACCTGCTCGATACCGCCCATGGAGTCGGGGTAATAGGTTTTGAAAAAGTGCAGTACCTTGATCATCGTTTGTCGCTGACCTTGCGATAGACCTCGATGGTTGCCTGGGCACAACGCTCCCAGGAAAAACCAGCGGCATGGGTAAGGCCCTGCTGCACGGCTGCCAGGCGCCAATTTTCGTCTTCCAGGCCCTGACGCAGCAAAGCGCTGAGGCCATCCACGTCACCCGGCGCGCACATCAGCGCGGCTTGGCCTGCGACTTCTGGCAATGACGAGCTGTTGGAGCAGACTACCGGCACGCCCGAGCTCATCGCTTCGAGTACCGGCAAGCCAAAGCCTTCGTAGTGCGACGGGAAAGTGAACAGCCGCGCACCGGCATACAGTAGCGGCAAGTCTTCGCTGGCCGCGAAGCCCAAATAGCGAGCCCAACCTTGCTGTTGCGCCTGGGCGATGCGCTGGTGAATGGCTTCGCTGCGCCAGCCATGATACCCGGTGAGGATCAGCGGCCAGCGTTGGCGAAGCGCCACCGGCAATTTGCCATAGGCGTCCAGCAGCGTCTCAAGGTTCTTGCGCGGCTCTATGGTACCGACGAACAAGCTGTAACCGCCCGCTTCCAGTCCGTAACGGGCAAGCGCTTCACGCAGGCTATCGGCGCTTCGCGGGTGGAACTCCGGGGAGCTGGCCAACGGCACCGTATGGATACGTTCGATGGGCCAACCGAAATAGTCAGCCAACTCCTGACGGGTGTAGTGCGAGTCGGTGATCAGCGCGTCGGCCCGCTGCAGTGTGAGCGTGAGCTCTTTTTGCAGAAAGCGCGCGATCTGTGGCGCATGGCAATGCGCCCAGGTAAATGGCGACAGGTCGTGGAAGGTCGCCACACTGGGCCCGGCGAACGGTGGCAGGTAATAGTTGGGGCTGTGATACAGGTGATCCTCATGCCCCTTCAGCGCCCGCTTGCGCAGGTAGGGCATCAGCCGCCGGTAGGCTTCCACGGCCACCGTGTTCTTCTGAACCAAACGCTTGAGGCCATGCACCGCGTCGGACTGATCGGCCGCGGTGGGCAACGACGGCAAAAAGCGGCGCCCAGCGAAAAACTGCAAATCGTTGATTTCGCTACTGCGCTGTAACCGAGTGGCCAGTTCGTAGGTGTAGCGCCCAATGCCGGTCAGCGGGAAGCGAACCGGCTCGACGGAGAGGATGAGCTTCATTTACCCGCAAGCATCCAACCCAGCGTTTCATCCAGAGAGGGGGTTTGCCAACCCGGCACCAGAGCCCGCAGGCGGCTGTTGTCGCCGCAGAGGGTTTTGACCTCGTTGGCGCGCACGAACGCCGGGTTCACCTGGACGTCGATGGCGTGGCCGGTAATGGCCGAGCACTTGGCGATGACTTCGCGCAGCGAATGGGTTTGCCCGGAGCTGACGTTGACCGTCTGCCCCACAGGGCGGGCCTCGATGAGGCCACGATAAGCCTGCACCACTGCACGTACGTCACTGAAGTCGCGCCACACATCGAGGTTACCGAGCTCGATGGTGCCGGCCTGACGTTGGAAGTGCGAGACGATCTTGGGCAGCAGGAAGTTCTCTGCCTGCCCAACCCCTGTGTAGTTGAACGGGCGGGTGATGACGATCGGCAAACGATCGAACCACAAGCGTGCCATGTACTCCATGGCCAGCTTGCTGACTGCATAATCGTTGGCCGGCGCCGGCAAGGTCTGCTCGTCGAGCAGCCCTTCGGAAACGTTGCCATAAACGTTGGCGCTGCTGGCAATCAACACGCAATCAGGTGTTTTGCCGCAGGCCGCAATGGCTTCGAGCAGATTGCGTGTACCCACCAGGTTGACCTGGTAGAACGCGTCGGCTGCACCGTGCCCGACGAAAGCAATGGCAGCCAGATGCACGATGACATCCGGCTGCAATTCGGCCAGCAATGCACGCAGGCCCGGGCCGTCGGTAAGATCGACCTGGTGGTAGTCAGGCGCCTGCAACGGCTGGCTGCCGGTCCCTATGACTTCATAGCCACGGGCTCGCAGCTCGGCCGCCATGTAGCGACCGGTGAAGCCCTGAATCCCTGTGATGAGCGCGCGCTTGCTGGCCATTTGCATCAGAACGAGAACCCTTTTTCGTTACGACGCAGGTCGGCTTCGACCATCATGCGGCACAGTTCTTCGAGGCTGGTTTTCGGCTCCCAACCCAGAACTTCCTTGGCCTTGGCAGGGTTGCCGATCAGCAGCTCTACCTCAGCTGGGCGGTAGAATTTCGGGTTGATCACGACCAGCACTTTGCCAGTGGCAGCGCAGGTGCCCTGCTCCGCTTCGTCCTTGCCGCTCCACTTGATTTCGATGTCGACGGCCTTGAACGCCATCGAGACGAAGTCACGCACGGTTTCGGTACGGTTGGTGGCGAGTACGAAAGTATCTGGTACATCAGCTTGCAGCATGCGCCACATGCCTTCGACGTACTCTTTGGCAAAGCCCCAGTCGCGCTTGGCGTCGAGGTTGCCCAGCTCGAGCTTGTCGAGCAGGCCGAGCTTGATCTTGGCTACCGAGTCGGTGATTTTGCGGGTCACGAACTCACGGCCACGCAGTGGCGACTCGTGGTTGAACAGGATGCCGCTGGTGGCAAAGATGTTGTACGACTCACGGTAGTTGATGGTCATCCAGTGGGCGTACAGCTTGGCCACGCCATAGGGGCTGCGTGGGTAGAACGGGGTGCTTTCGACCTGTGGGATGGCTTGAACCTTGCCGAACATCTCCGAAGTCGACGCCTGGTAGAAGCGGACCTTCGGGTTGACGATGCGAATGGCTTCGAGCAGGTTCACCGCACCCAGGCCAGTGATTTCGGCGGTGGTCACAGGTTGTTCGAAGGACACACCCACGAAGCTCTGTGCGGCGAGGTTGTACACCTCGGTAGCTTCGGTGGTTTGCAGCAAGCGGATGCTGGCGGACAGGTCGGTGAGGTCGTATTCGACCAGGTGCAGCTTAGGATTGGTGTGGATGCCCAACTCTTCGATGCGCCAGAAATTGACCGAGCTGGTGCGACGGTACGTGCCGTAGACGGTATAACCTTTTTCCAGCAGCAGTTCTGCCAAATAGGCGCCGTCTTGACCAGTGATCCCAGTAACGATTGCTTTCATGCGACTTAACCAACTCCGATAGTGCCGTGCGGGCATGTGTGATTATTGGGCTTGACGCGGCAGCTCCAAGCCGCGCGTACTTGTTTGCATACGGCAGTATACATAGGTCGGAGGGAGTACTCGACTCACAAAATACTGGCGCGCCGCCAGGTGCCGGTCAGGCCTTATTGAACGGATTAGTAACCGGCGCGGGAGAATAAGTTCCAGGGTGGGAGATGGCCAGTGATTGGCTTGTAGGAAAAGTCTGAAGTTTGCGAATTCTGGGGACGGGCGACTGCGTTGCGGCGTAGCTGAGGGCTAGCGATTATTCGTGTATCGGCGGCCTTGCCGGGGCCGTGAACAGGCGGCGGTGGACTGCGCAGCAGACCCGGCGCCCTCAGCTAAGACGCTGAAACCCCAGGGCCGCTGCGCATCACCAAGCCCGATCAGCGGCGCGCATCCAGTCGCGCCACATCACCACCCGGCAAGGTAGGCTCAGGCACAGGGCTCAGCCACACGTTCACATTGTCCACACTGTCCTGGTTGAGCTGGCCCGCCCACCGGTTAAGCAGAAACAGGTTAGTGATGAAGTCGTACTGAGTCTTGAGCAAGTCTCGACGAGCCTTGAACTCGTTCTGCACGCTGGTCAGTACATCGACCGCATTGACCACACCGTAACTGAACGCCTTCTGCGCAGCCAAGCTGGACTGCTGAGCCGAGGACAGCGCGTTGCGGTTGGCGCGAATCTTTTCGACCGCCGCCTGGGCTGTGAGAAAGGCTGTGGTGGTTTCCTTCACTACCTGCCGGCGGATGCCTTCGAGCTGTTCCTCGGCAGCGACCTGCTCGTCATACAACCCGCGTACCCGCGCCGACGTCGAGCCACCGCTGTAGATCGGGATCTTCACCCCAAGGCTTGCCACATAGCTGTCGCTGCGCGGGGCCTGGGTGTTGTCGTACCCCTGGTCACTCTGCTGGGCACTCAGGCTCAGGGACAGTTGCGGATAGTGCTCGCCCTTCCCTTCACGCACGGCGGCCATGGCAGCCTCGGCACCACTACGGGAGGCCTTGAGCTGCGGGTTGGCTTCAACGGCTTGAGCCAACCACTCCTGCAGAGGCCGAGCAGGTGCCTGCAATGCCACATCGTTACGCACCCGGCTCAAAGGCTCGGTGATCGGCCGGCCGACGATCTCGGCCAATGCCTCACGGCTGACCAGCACCTGATTGCGGGCTTCCACCTCTTGGGCGGCGAGAAAGTCCACACGTGCCTGCATGTCCAGCTTGTCGGTGATCTTGGCCATCTGCCGGTCGAACATGCTAGTGACCCGGTCCAGGTTCTTTTGCGTAGCACGGCGCTCGGCCTGCACCAGCGCCAGCTCGTCGTCGGCCGCCAGGGCCACGAAGTAGCGTTTGGCCAGGTCTACCGTGGCTTCGGCCAGAGTGTCCTCGGCCTGCTGGCCCTTCTGGTCCTTGACGCTTTTGGACTTCTGGTAGCGCTCCCAGGCCGGCTTGTTGTACAGGTATTGGGTCAGGCTCAACGAATAGGTTTCGTTGTTGTAGATGTCGCGGTCGATTTCATTCTTGCGCAGTACGCGGCTGGTGTTGGCGTTGGCCGACACCTGCGGCAGCAGCCCGCCCAAGGCTTCACGCTGTTGGGCCTCGGCAGTTCGCGCACGAGCATAAGCTGCCAGCACCCGCGGGTCTTCCAGACGCGCCTCACGATACAGGCCAGCCAGGTCCAGCGTGTAGGTAGAGGCCGATACCGCCTTGGGCATGTCAGCCGGCGCGCCCTTCCCTTCCACGGCCACCGCCTGGCAGGCGACCATGCACATCAGCATTCCAGGTAGCAAACGCAGCACAATCATTCCTCGATCAGCGATTCGGCGAACATGTTGCGGGCCGGTTTGAGCAGGTACTGCAGCATGGTGCGGTCGCCGGCGTTGATTAGCACTTCGGCAGGCATGCCGGGGTGCAGCTTGCGGTCGCCAAGTTTCTTCATGCCATCCTCGGTCACCTTCACACGCACCAGGTAATAGCTGTCGCCGCTGCGCTCGTCGGTCAGGCTGTCTGCGGAAATGCGCACCAGCTTGCCCTCGATGACCGGCGTGGTGGCCTGGTTGAAGGCGCTGAAACGAATATCTGCGGTTTTACCCAACTCCAGACGGTCGATGTCGCGGGTGGCCACCTTGGCCTCCACCACCAACTCCGACTGTGCAGGCACGATATCCAGAATCGGCGTGGCCGCACTGATCACACCGCCAATGGTATGGACCTTCATGTCCAGCACCATGCCGCTTTCGGGTGCGCGGATCACCACACGCGAAAGGCGGTCACGCAGCGCTGCTTCTTTTTCCTGAAGGTCGAAGACTTGGGCCTGAACGTCTGAAAGCTCGTTGGCCACGTCGGCGTCGAATTTCTTCTTCAACTGCACAATCTGCAATTCGGTCTCGCCTATCTGCAGGTTGGTCTTGGTGATGCTCGACCGGTGGTCGGCGACTTCGGTCTTGAGCATGTCCAACTTGCGCTCCTGCTCGAGCAAGCGCTGGTTATCCACGAAGCCCTCGGCCAGCAACTCCTTGAGCTGCTTGATTTCGCCGGTGTAAGACTTTTCCAGGCCGCTCTTGGTGCCGATCATGTCGTTCAGGCCGGCAATCTGCTGCTTCATCTGCTGGATGCGCTCACGGTTCACCGAGATTTCACCCTGCAACGAATTGCGCCGCGCATTGAACACCTGCAACTCACCCGCCATGGCCTCCTGGGCCCGGGCCGAATCGGTGCCGTCCATCTTCACAGGCGGGATTTGGTCCAGCCCGTCGCGCTCAGCGCGCAAGCGTGCTTCTTTATAGCGCGCCACGATCAGCTGGTTACGGGTGGACTCGTACTCGGCGCTGAGCTGAGACTCGTCCAGCACGATCAGCGGGTCACCCTTCTTGACCAGGTCACCGTCACGGGCCAGCAGCTCCTTGACGATGCCGCCCTCCAGGTGTTGCACGGTCTTACGGTAGTTCTGCACGGTGACCACGCCGGAGCCGTGCACAGCGTTGCTGAGCGGTGCAAACGCCGCCCAGCTGCCGAAAATGCCGAAGGTGACGAAGACGATGGTCAGGCCGATGCGACGGATGCCGCGATCGGACGTAGGCATGTCGTCGAAGTTGTGATCGAAAGTGGTGATCGCTTTACTGCTCATCTAGAAATCCTTTCAAACGCCGGTGCTGGTGGAGGCGGCAGGCGCCGCAGCGGGGGCGGCAGGCGGCGCGGCGTTGGGTGCCGCGGGCGGCGAGGCAGGAGGCTGGCCAGGCGCAGGCTGAGCGACCCGCTGCTGAGTCTTGGCCTGTTGCGCTGCCAGCTCGGCGATGACGCGGTCGCGCTCGCCGTACAGCGAAATGGTGCCGCCGGACATGACCAGGATGCGGTCCAGGCGGGTCAGGATATTCGGGCGGTGCGAAACGATGAATACCGTAGCACCGGTCGCCTTGAGCTTTTGCAGAGCAACGCCCAAGGCCCGCTCACCGACGTCGTCGAGGTTGGAGTTGGGCTCGTCGAGCACAACCAGACGCGGGTTGCCATAAATAGCACGGGCCAGACCAATACGCTGACGCTGGCCCCCGGACAGGTTGACGCCATCGCTGCCGATCACCGTGTCGTAGCCATCGGGCAGCATGAGGATCATCTCGTGTACGCCGGCCATCTGGGCCGCTTCCACTACCTTTTCCGGGTCTATCTTGTCGAAGCGGGCGATGTTCTCGCTGATGCTGCCTTCGAACAGTTCGATGTCTTGCGGCAGGTAGCCCACGTAAGGGCCTAGGGCCTGCTTGTCCCAACTGGCGATGTCGGCCCCATCGAGGCGGACCACGCCGTGCTGCGGGGGCCAAATGCCCATCAAGGCCCGTACCAGCGTGGATTTACCAGCGGCGCTTGGGCCGACGATGCCGACGATGGAACCAGCCGGGGCCACGAAGCTGATACTGCGAATGACCGGTGCCTTCGCACCCGGTGGGGCGACGATCAGGTTTTCGACCTGAATGTGCCCTTCTGGCGCAGGGAGCGGCATGCGCTCGGGTTCGTTTTTCAGGTCGTCCATTACCTTGCTGAGGCGGTCGTATTGGACTTTGGCGGCGACGAAGCCCTTCCAGCTCCCGATCATTTGGTCGATGGGGGACAGCGCCCGGCCCAGTAGCAGAGAGCCAGCCATCAGCAGCCCAGGATTAATTTCGTGACTGATCACGAGATAAGCCCCGATCGCCAGCATGACTGACTGAGACCATATACGGAAAGTTTTCGAAGTAGCGCTGACCACACCGCCTTTATCACTCGCATCGGACTGGAGCTTCAGGATTTCACGTTGACGCTTGCCCCAGCGGTTCATCAGAGTTTCCAGCATTCCCATGGACTCGATGACCTCAGCATTGCGCAGAGTTTTGGTGGTCACTACGGTGGAAGCCACGTTTTGCTTGTTGGCGCTAGCGAGCGCTTTCCCGGTTACCCGATGGTTGACTACCGCAAGCGTGGTCAATACTGCACCGCACACCAAGGTCATCCATCCGAACCATGGGTGGAAGAAAAACATCACGGTCGTGTAGATCGGGAACCAAGGAGCATCGAAAAAAGCAAATAGTCCAGGGCCAGTAAAGAACTGCCGAAGGGAAGTGAGATCGCTCAGCGGCTGAGCCGTGGCATCCGATCCACCGCTAGTGAGCGCACGCTTGAAGCTTGCTCGGTACACATCTCGACTGAGTATCACATCGAGACGATTACTGATGCGGACCATTATTCGAGAGCGCACCCACTCCAGCGCACCCATTGTTATCACAAGCATCGTCATTATCAACGTCAGCATGAGCAGCGTCGAAGAGCTGCTTGACGGGACGACCCGCCCTGATATCTGAATCATGAAGAAGGTGGGCACCAGCATGAGTGCGTTGACGAAGAAACTGAAGAAGCCTACCGAAAGGAAGCTGCTTTTGCAGGCTCTGAGGGCGGCTTGCAGATTGTTTTCGGATTGATAACTCATGGTGTCCGTACTGAAGAGTGGCGAAAGCGGCGGGCAGTGTAACACCCACCAAAGAGGGCGGAGTGTCAGATTGCTCCTAGAACGCCTTCGTTCAGCGACGAACAGCAGTATTTCATGAATTGTTTGTGCGGAATTGGAAACGGCCATGTGCGCTGGAGGTCAGATCGACCAACGGCAGAGACTCGCAAATGTGCCGAAAAACGGGCGCCACAAAACCACCGTCGCGAGACTGAAAAGCGCAAAAAAAACATAACCTTATGAATTTACTGATGTTTTTTGACTCCTAAAGAGTCCTAGCATGGCACTCAGTTAAGAAAAAAAAACGTTCAAAGATCCCGTTCCCTATAGCTAAGTTCCCTACAGACATGAATTTTTTTTTAGATTTCTTGGTTGACATCCTCCCCCTCCGGCGGCATCTTCGCCACTCGCAAGGAGCCATCGATGGCCGTTCAGTGTATGCACGGGTTTGAGCACGTTAGCTGCCAGTGTTTTTGTTTAAAAGGAGCTTAACAACGCCATGTCTATCCCTTCGCAGACCCTTGACGGCCTGAAAATCAGCTCACGGGTCACGCTGCTCGAACCGGGCATGTATATCTTCAGGTACGCCTCTCAGCCCCCAGCTGACAAGCCTGTATGCATCGCGCTACAGCAAGCCCCCCTAGGCAAAGGCTCGATTGATTTCTTCCCCGCAGAGGGTGTCAGCAAAAACATGCTGACCAAGCTTGGGGACACTATCGTCGCCAGGGTGAAAGCCGGGGTAGCAACCGTACTGATCACCGAGTACCACATGTTCGATGAAGTGATCGAACCTGTGGACCTGCGCATCGATCGCATCGACACCTCCCCCGCCATCATGCGTACTTTCGCAGTAGTGGCCAGCAGCGACCCTTCGCAAGCCATTGCTGCCAGCAGCAAGCCACTGCCCATCACCCTCACCGCTCACCTGAGCCAGAGCGGTGAAGTCGCGTCCAGCGAAGGCTGGGTAGGCGAGCCCGGTGCTGATGAATTCATCGACTCCTTCGCCATCGACTGGGCGGAAAAGCCTGTGGGTGTCGACCTTCTTTACACCTGCATGGTGGCCGGCTCCGGGCCATGCCGCAATGTATCGACAGGCACCGTGGTCGGTGCCCGTGGCCAGGGGCTACCGCTGATCTGTGTTGGTTTCAGCCTGGTAGGCCCGCTGCGCAAGCATTACGAATTGACTGGCCTTGTTGTTTTCAAAAATACGGAACCACAACGCCTGGTCGCAAATCAGATGATGCACGGCCCCACCGGCAACGAGCCGTTGGTGGCCTTGCACCTCGCCCTAACACCCGTAACGAAGATGAACGCTGCCCGCCTTAAGTCTCCGTGGGAAAACTCTGCGTCTCAGCAGAATACTATTGCAGCGGGCCAATTGGCCTGAAGTAACAGGAATACATCATGCAATACGATAGCCCTCAGTCGAGCAGCGATCTGCAAGACACCCTGACCGCCGAAAGCGCCAACCTGTCCGAAAACACCATCGCTGCCATCAGCAGCCTGCTGAACCTGGACACCGTTGAAACCGTAAACATCGCTGGTATCGAAGGCAACGTTGTTCAGCTGCCGACTTCCGGCCAAGCTGACGTCGTTATCGGCGAAGTCGAAGGCGCTAAAGGTGACCAAGTCGTCGTTGACCTGGCTGCTGCCGAAGCCGCTGGCGTTAGCGCCTACGTGCTGCAGAGCGATGCCAACCTGGTTGTTGACCTGCAAGGTCAAGCAGCTGCTGGCGACGTTCAAACCTTCGCTGCTGCCATCGCTCCAGCTGCCGTTGATACTTCGGCCATCGAGCTGGTAGTTGCAACTGGCAACGGTGACGACGTCATCACTGTCAAAGGCGACCAGAACACCCTGATCGACGCTGGCGACGGCAACGACACCATCGTGACCGGCAACGGCAACAACACCGTCATCGCTGGCCTGGGCAACAACAACGTGACCACCGGTTCGGGCGATGACACCATCATCCTGAGCGGTAGCAACCACGCTGACATCGTCAACGCCGGTGCTGGCTACGACGTCGTCCAGCTGGACGGTTCGCGCGACGACTACACCTTCACCGTCGGCAACAACTTCAACGTCAACCTGACCGGCAACCAAACTGCCGCCATCACTGACGCTGAGTTCCTGACCTTCGTTAACGGTGACACCACCGAAACTGTAGCCCTGGCTCACAGCGACGAAGAAGCAGCTGCCCTGCGCCTGTACCAAGGCATCCTGGGTCGTGACGCTGACGCTACCGGCGCCAAAGACTTCACCGCCCTGGTAAACGAAGGCACTTCGCTGACCGATATCGCCAACCAGTTCCTGGACTCCGCTGAGTTCGCTGGCGCTGCTTCGGCCCAAGACATCAACGAGCTGTACCAGGCTATCCTGGGCCGTGCTGCTGATGAAGAAGGCACAACTGCATGGCAAGCCGTGCTGGCCAACGGTGGCAACCTGAACGACGTGGCTGCTGGCATCGCCCTGTCCAACGAAGCCATCCAGCTGGATCAGTCCAACGGTGACTTCGTCCGCGAACTGTACGAAAACGTACTGGGCCGTGAAGTTGAGCAAGAAGGCCTGGATGCTTGGGTATCCCAGCTGTTCAACGGCACCAGCCGCGCCGAAGTGGCCGCTGGCATCGTTGGCTCGGCTGAAGCTGCTCAGAAGTCCAACAGCGACTTCATCGACTCCCTGTACCAGTCCGCACTGGGCCGCGAAGCCGATGCAACTGGCAAAGCAGCTTGGGAAGCTGTTCTGGAAAACGGCGGCACTCACGCCGACGTGGCCCTGGGCATCGTTGGCTCCAACGAAGCCATCGCGCACATCGACAACGTCGTTGTACTGCACGGCCAGGTGTAACTAGCCCTGCCGTAGCGCAACGTACACCCGGCCGCAAGGCCGGGCGTATGGCAAAGGGGGCGGCTCTCGAGTCGCCCTTCTTTTTATTTTTTGTAGCCAAGCCAAGCTTATGTCCAGACAACTCGACCATGGGCGAGAAACGCTCATGGACATCTTCCACCGCCACCGTCAGGCCAATGAGCACGACGCGGCGGCAACTGCACTCGAACGTGCGTTGCAGATTCCCGAGTACCGGGCCGAAGCACTCGTATGGAAAGGCATCGCGGCCATGCCGCAGAAGCCCCAGCTGGCTTTTTTATTTTTTGCCAATGCCGCCAAGGCTATGCCCGACCGGGCAGATATCCACGCGTTAGTGGGGCGTAGCCTGTTGGCGCAAGGCCAGCCTGCACTGGCCACGCGCTACCTGACCGATGCCTGGAAACTTCAACCCAACGACCTGGCCCTGCGGCTGACCTTGTGGGAGGCCCGCAGCCAATCAGAAACGCCTGCAGACCTACGGCGCATGGTTCGGGCCCACCTGCCTGACATTCATGCCGGCAAGGAGCTTGCGGTAGTCCTGAAGCTTTTGGCTGCACAGGGCGACGCTCCCGGCACTGTCGGCGTTGTGCGCTACCTGCCGGAAAAGAAGGAAATCCAAGGCTGGGCGATCGACCTGCACAACCTGCAAGTGCCGGCGGTCGTGCAAATCGAGGCCAATGGCGCTCGCATCAATGCAACCGCCAGCGTCAGCCATCCGCTACTCACTGCTGCCGGCCTGCCTGCAAGTCATGGAGGGCTGCGGGTGAGCGTGCCCAGCCCTACCCCTGCCGTGCATATGCATTTTGCCAATGGCACCCCGTTGCTCGGTAGCCCGGTTTATGCAATGCCGGTCTTTGTGCCCCCCGCAAGCGTGGGCGCAGGCGCAAACAACTCAGTGGATGTTCTGATCCCGGTTTACGACGGGCTCGAAGAAACACTGGAGTGCATCAATAGCGCGCTGGACGCGCGCAAGCTGAACCGCACTGCGCACCGCCTGGTCGTCATCGAAGACAAAACGCCCGTTCCGGCGTTGGCCAAGGCGCTCAAGGTACTGGCCGCAAAGGGCAAGATCAGCCTGGTCCAAAACGCGGTAAACCTCGGCTTCATCCGCACCATGAACCGTGCGATGGCCCTGAGCCCAAACAAAGATGTAGTGTGGCTCAACGCCGACACCCGTGTGCACGGTGCCTGGCTGGATCGCTTGCGTGAAGTAGCCTACAGCGACGAGCGCATTGCCTCGGTGACGCCATTTACAAACAACGGCGAGCTGATGAGCTTTCCCCGCGGCCAGGTCTGCCACGACATGCCTAGCGCCAAGGCCCAGGCCGAACTCGATGAGCAGGCCCGCCAGGTCGCCAGCCCACCCGTTGAGATCGAAACAGGCTGTGGCTTTTGCCTGTATATCAAACGAGCGGCACTCGACGAGGTGGGTTACCTCGACGAGCTCCACCTTGCGCGTGGCTACGGTGAAGAAACCGACTGGTGCCTACGCGCCCATAGCAAAGGCTGGCGGCATATGGGCGCGTCCAATGTGTTCGTCGCGCACCAGGGCGGCATTTCGTTTGGTGCCGAGAAGGTGCTGCGTGTTGCGATGAACAATGCCATCTTGCGCAAGCGCTACCCAGACGCATCAGCTCGCTACAAAGCCTTTTGTCTGCGTGACCCTATAAAACCCGCACGGCAAGCCCTACAGCAGGCGCGCCTCGACAACCTGGCGCGCAAACCGGTTAACCAACGCAATGCAAGTTGGCAAAAGGATGCAGACCCTACGCTCCATGTGCACGACGGCTCCATGCAAGGCGACGACTTCAGCTTGAGTTATCACCAAAGCAGCCACAGTACGTGGGTACGCTTGACTGCTCCGCTATGCCCTCTGCCATTGAACCTGGAGTTCGAGCTGCCAGGTGATTTCACTCGTCTTGTCGCGTGCATGCGCCATCTACCGCTGCAGGCGATCGTGTTCCACAACTTGGCGCGTTGCCCGCTGGGCTTGTGCGATTTGCCGGCAATACTGGACATTCCCTATCGCATCCACTGCCATGACGATCGCTTGCTAGATCAGCAGGGCGACTATGACTGGCAGCGGTTCGCCCGCGAAGCCGCTAGCGTTCAAGTCCCTTGGCCAGGGCTAGAGTCCCGCTATAGCGAAGCGTTGCCAGATGCAACGGTATTAGCCGATGCACTCCCGATGAACGCCGCTCACGCCTCGCATGCACCTCAATTGCTTATGATCGGTGACAGCTTGCGCAATTCGGGAGCTGCCCGATCCTGGCTCGGGCTCGCCCGTCATATCAGTCAAGCCGGGTTACCCATTCAGTTGCTTGCGCACAGCGATAGCCCTTGGCTGAATCAGTTGCAAGCCACCGGGAGTGTGCAAATTCTGCCGGAGCCCGAGGGGTTCAGCCTGGCCGAACGTGCTCAAGCCGCTGGCTGTGATGGTGTGCTAAGCCTGGCTGAAGCACCCGACAGCGATTGGCTGGCACCTCGAATGGCTGCCGAACTGGGTGTGCCGCTGTTCGCACGCCCTACCCCGCTGACCAGTGACACCGGGGCTATCGCCCTTGAAAATTTGCCTTTCACCCTGAGTCTGGCTCAATGACCGAACACGTTATGGAACAACCGCAGACGGCAGCGCCCGTCACTCATCCTGACTTCAGCGGGGCGATACTCGGTCTGCAAGGCGATGTGCTGCACGGCTGGGCGATGGATAACACGCAGCAAGAACACCGTCCGGTCGTGGAGGTATTCATTGATGGAGTAAGCGTGGCGCTGGTGCGGGCTGACCAATATGAGCCAAGTGCGCCGGGAGGCGACCAGTTCCATGGTTTTGCAGTGCAACTACGCCAACGCTGGCTTGATGAGGGACGGTTGATTACCGCTCAAATTGCTAATCAGCCGTTTGTGTTGGAAGGACAGCTCACACTGCCAGTCAACCCCGGCGAGGACAGCGCAGGCATCGCTTCCCAGGTTTGGCACACCGGCGGCCTGCGTATGGTCGGCTGGTGCTGGGACCCGAAATCACCTAGTCGCCACGTTGAAGTGACAGTGCGAGAAGGCGACCAAGTGATCAGTAAAGTCACTTGTAATGAACACAATCAAGCGTTGGCCTATCGCGCGTCGAGCGAACACGGCTTCTCGGTAGATCTGCCTTGGGAATTGGCCGATGGGAAGTTGCATGTGTTAGACATCGTGAACGATCTCGGCCAGGCGCTGGCAGGAAGCCCTATACGCCTGTGCTGCAGGCCGGAGGGGTTAGAAGGACTGCTCCAGCAACTGAATGCTGGAGAGAATAGTGCGACGCTGGCCCTGCTTACTCAAGTTGCCAAGGAGCAAACTCAGCGCCTTCCCAAAAGCGCTAGTTGGCAGCACTATCCCCAGTGGTTCGACGCGTTTCAAAGATTGGACACTAAATCGACGCCGGACTATCAAGGTACGCTGGGCTTGCTGGTATTGAGCGATGGCGATGACCTGCTTGAACGACAGAGTCTTAGCAGCTTAGGTCACTGCAACACCGGCATTCACAAAATAGCCACCTGCTCGCCCGCCGATCTACTGCCAGCCTTGAACAAACTGCTAGATGGAGGTTGCGATCGCATCTTGCCAATATGGGCGGGCGATCGTCTGGCACCTTTGGCGTTGGCCCACCTTAGCGCTCTGCTTGACGATGGCAGCGCGTGGGCATTTTCGGACTGCGACCGTGACGGCCCGCAGGGTGAACGCAGCTTGCCATGGTTGAAACCGGTGTGGGATATCGATCTATTCATTGGCGCTGATATATTTTCGCCAGGGGCAATATATAGCGCCAGTATTCTGAAAGTAGCAGTGATGTTGCTCACCGCAGATGGAGCACACCCAATCATTAACTGGCACGATTTGACGATGGGAGTTGCATTGGCGACCGAAAACTCGAATGCGCGAGTTACCCATCTGCCTCGTGTGCTGTACCACCGAGCTTCCCACCGTCCGGGGAGTCCCGAGCAAGCTCAACCATGCCCTCAAAGGCAGCAAGCTCTTGCTTGGCTATGCCAACAAATGGCTTCCGGCGCCACAGTCAGCCAAGTGACCGATTATCCAGCGCTTTTCAGAGCTCATTGGCCACTGCCGGCGGAGCTACCTCGCGTGAGCCTCATCGTGCCAACTCGCGACCAGTACAAACTTTTGAAAACATGCATTGAAGGGCTCCTTAACGATACTGACTACCCAAATCTTGAAATCATTGTTGTCGATAATCAATCCAGCGATCCACTGACTCTAGCTTACCTCACCGAGCTCAGCGCGCGCGGTGTCAGGGTGTTGTCCCATCCCTATCCTTTCAATTATTCGACTATAAACAACCGCGCTGCATGCGTTGCGACGGGCGAATTGATTGGCCTGGTTAACAACGATATCGAAGTACTCGAATCTGACTGGTTGAAGGAGCTAGTAGCGCTGGCATTGAAGCCTGGTGTGGGAGCTGTGGGCGCTAAGCTTTTATGGCCAAACGGTATGGTTCAACACGGCGGCGTAGTAGTGGGAATCAACGGATTAGCAGCTCACTGTGGCAATGCAAGTCAAGATAAAGATCCAGGATATTTGGCGAGAAACCTAATAGCCTCACAACAAAGTGCAGTTACTGCAGCTTGCATGATAGTCCACAAGGATCTATTCGACGTCGTCAATGGCTTGGACGAGTTAGCATTCCCTGTTGCCTTTAACGACGTGGACCTATGCCTCAAAATAAAAGCCACAGGCCATCGCCTGATATGGTCGCCTTTCGTCAAGCTTATCCACGCCGAGTCAGCCAGCAGAGGTAAAGATTCGAACGGCGAGAAGCAATCCAGAGCCAAGCGCGAGCAGATCAACTTTATGGCCAAATGGTCATTGGATTGCGAAGTGGACACGTGCTACCACCCTGGCTTGAGCCATGATTACCTAAGCGGCCCGTACGGGGGCCTCGCTATGCCGCCACGAGATATGTACCCTCGGTGTTACACAAGTAATAGGAAATATGGATCCACTTAATTAGTACCTCTGAAGGGCTGAATTAAAAAGTCCGTAAGATCACCTTATACACTCGGATGGAGTTATGCCGAAACAATCTTCCAAGAAGCTCCAAATTGTCGGCCACTTCGACTATGTCGATGAGGGCTATGCATACGGATGGGCTGTGGATCCTAGAAACTCGCTTGATCGTGTGACTGTGGAAATACTTTGCAATGGCAACGTCGTAGGACGTGGTAAGGCAAATGAATATCGCCAGGACCTAAAGGAGGCAGGGCTGGGTGATGGCTACCATCTTTTCCGGATAAAACTGTCTTATGAGATTTACGATGGTGAAGCTCACACACTACAGGCACGGAACACTAGCAACAACGTTTTTCTTACAGGCTCCGACGTCGTATTACCTCCCCATCCGCCCAGGGTAACTTATCCAGTAATACCCAGAACAGACGGCGAGCGCCTCATTTCTGAGCTCTATCAGGCAAGCGCAAGAAAAACGCCTCAGTCCGAGAAAGCCAAAATAATTCAAGCTTATCGTATTGCAAGCCTTCTGCAGGAAACGGAAGAGTATGATGATGCGCGGTATGCATGGGAAGCATTAGCCAAGGTACTCGGTGAAAACGCATACTGCACATGCAAACTAGCTGAAAGCTATCTCTTAGAAGGCAATGTAAGTATTGCTCTAGATTTGTATCAACGGGCAGCAGGGTTAAACTTGAATTTCAGTTGGTCGCACTTAGGCATGAGCTTGTGCCAAAGACTTCTGGGAGATGAGGCTAGTGCGGAAGAGGCTCTAGCACTTGCAATGGCTCTTCCTCGAGCTGGTAAGATAGCGGGGCATTTGCACAAAGCGTACCTAGAGCTACTACCTTATAAGGTAGACCGTCTAAAGGCCGGGCAAGATCAAGCAAAAGCTATAGACTTGCTGTTCCAAGTACTAATGTCCCACCCAAACAGTGTATATGCGAATTCGCAACTAGACAGCTTGATTGCTGAGGAAATCCGACACACCGGGAGCAAGAGCACGGAGTCAGCATTAGTAGCTCATCGGCGGTCTGTTAAAAGACTAGAATCAGCCATTTTAGCAGCTCATACAAATACATCCCAAACGCACAAAGCCAGAAATGAAGCGGATAAGTACGATGCCTAGTTCACTCGATCTTAATGCACTTGAAGAGCGTAGAGCGCGCCTAGGGGCGATAGGTGCACTAGATTTTTTGATTGATTACCAAAGAAAAAAACAGAATGGCACAGCTTATTCAATAAACTATGTACCATTCAACTGTAAGCCTGTCCCTGTGGATGAAGACTTAAGCAAGTTTAAAAAAACGCCAAAAAATCTCCCAGTTGCTAGCCCCATTCCTCCAATCAAAGGCATTGCGAATGATTACTCACACCTTGTCCCAGAGCTTGATTGCGATCCGACCGCAAGCGAGGTAAAAGTTTCAGTAGTAATACTGACTTACAACAGGATTGAGCCTCTGAGAAGGACTCTAGCTGGCCTAGCAAGACAAACCTACCCTGGACACCTCATAGAGGTTATTGTTACAGATGACGGCAGCTCTCAAGATACAATGAGAGTTATTCGCGAGTTTGACCGCCTGCTCAACATCCGGTACTCATGGCACAAAGATGTTGGATTCACAGCTGCTGCCGCAAGAAATAATGGTATACAAATCGCTCGAAATGATTTGATCATATTATTAGATGTGGATATGTTCCCATCAAAACATCTTATTATGAGCTACGCTAAATGGTGGAAAGTTCTTGACAAAGCCATATTAATTGGCCCTAGAAAGTATGTCGACATGAACGACGTTGATGTACATGAAATTCTTCAAGACCCTGAGCTAGAAAACGATTTTACTGAAATTGTAACAAATAATACTGTAGCGGGAAAAATCCAAGGGTCGCATTCAGTTGACTGGCGGCTTGAGATCTTTGAACGCACTCAAAACCTTCGTACGGAATCGTTGCCTTTCCGGACTTTTGCTAGTGGAAACGTCGCGTTCTCGAAGAATAGCGTAAGCAGAATTGGGGGCTTTGATGAGCGGTTTACCTCCTGGGGCTTTGAAGACACAGAGCTAGGCTATAGATTCTTCAATGAAGGTAAATATTTCGTCCCCGTGATGGATGCTCTTGCATATCACCAAGAGCCAGAGGGGGGGCAAAATGAGACTGATCGAGATGCAGGTAAAGAGGTTAGCGGGGAACTATTCAGCACTATTTGCCCATATTACAGACATCTAAGTAAAACCGAGAAAGACTTTCACTATGTCCCTCGGGTCTCGATATACATCCCTGCCTACAATTGTGCAGACACAATATGTGACGCTATTCACAGCGCCCTAAATCAAACATACACAGACCTTGAAGTATGCATCTGTGATGACGGATCTACTGATGACACTCCTAAAATTTTAGAGCGATACTTTTCAAATAATCCACGCGTCCGTTGGGTGCGACAGGAGAATGGCGGGATCGGGAAAGCATCAAATACTGCTCTAAGTTTATGTCGTGGCATTTATATAGGACAACTAGACAGTGATGATTATCTAGCTACAGATGTCGTGGAAAAATGCGTAGCTATTTTGGACAAAAAACCTAGTATTGGACTAGTTTATACCACTTATGAAAACGAATATCCCGATGGGCGTATTGAACAGGGCTACAACTATCCTGTTTTCACTCGTGAAAAAATGCTAACGGCGATGATCGCTCATCATTTTAGGATTTTCAAAAAACGTTATTGGTGTAGAACCACAGGCTTTAACGAACGCATCCGGAACGCTGTAGACTACGACATGTATCTTAAGATATGCGAAGTTTCAGACGCCGAACATCTGAATATTGTGGGATATCGTCGTCGACTGCATGGTCAGAATACATCTTTAGTAAACTACGGCGAACAAATGAAAAATACGGCGATCGTAGTTAACTCATCAATGCGTAGACTTGGGATTAATCTACAAGCAAGCCTGGAAAAAGAAGATGCTTCACAACTAGTGTATACATCAATGGATATTAATACTCTGGAAGAGCAACGATGAACGTTACTCTCATGGCTACAAAAAACTTTAGGGTACCGCGGCGGGGTGTGGTTGCTTGGTCAACAGGTCTGCAACATGCAAATCTTTCGCCAAGCAGCCCTTACACTTAAAACCAAACAACTAAATACAATCAATGAGAATTTGATATTTACGGCTTAAAGGACTGACTTAAAATGGCCAAATACTCGGGACAGGTCAAATCATGAAAATTGCTGTAGTGGGAACAGGCTATGTTGGCATGTCCAACGCCGTACTGCTAGCTCAACACAATGAAGTTGTAGCGCTAGACGTCAAACCGGAAAAAGTCAGTGCCATCAATGACAGGCTTTCGCACCTTGATGACGCCTGCCTTAAAGATTATTTACAGAATAAAGATTTGAAGCTTCGCGCCACCCTTATTAAAGAAGAAGCTTACACTGACTGCGACTTTGTAGTTATCGCAACGCCCACTGACTACGACCCACAAACGAACAACTTTGATACTTCCTCAGTAGAGTCTGTAATCAAAGATGTCTTAGAAATAAACTCAGCTGCTACAATTATCATTAAATCCACAGTACCTGTCGGCTTCACAAAACGCCTGAAGGAAGAACTGGGATGTGAAAACATCATCTTTTCACCAGAGTTTTTGCGCGAGGGGAAAGCTCTTCACGACAATCTCTACCCTTCGCGAATAGTGATAGGAGCTCATAGCAAGGAAGCAAAAAAATTTGCAGATTTGCTTTTAAACGGAGCACTGAAAACAGACGTAAGCGTGCTACATACGGATTCTACAGAAGCAGAAGCTATCAAATTATTTGCAAACACATTTTTAGCAATGCGTGTCGCTTATATAAATGAGCTTGACACATACGCTGAGATACATAACCTGGATTCCCGTCAAATAATTGAAGGCGTTGGTTTGGACCCCAGAATAGGCAGGCATTATAACAACCCATCATTTGGATATGGCGGATACTGCCTACCCAAAGACTCCAAGCAACTACTAGCAAACTATAAAGATGTACCAAATAACTTGATCGCAGCTATTGTCGATGCAAACAGAACCCGGAAAGATTTCATCGCTGAATCCATCATCAATAAGGCGCCAAAGACTGTTGGTATTTATCGACTTACGATGAAGAAAGGCTCTGACAACTTTCGAACCGCTTCGATTCAAGGCGTCATGAAACGAATAAAAGCCAAAGGCATAAATGTTATTGTGTACGAGCCCACTTTAAAGGAGTCCTCGTATTTCAACTCTCAAGTGACATGTAATCTTGAGGAGTTCAAAGATTCCTGCGATCTGATTGTAGCAAACAGATGGGAAGACGACATTCGTGACGTGGGGTATAAAGTTTACACTCGTGACTTATTTGGCAATGACTGAAGCTTGCTGAGAGCCGCGCTCGAGGTTTATTGAAAACTAAAAAAGGTGTCAAAATGGCCATCACTGAAAAAATACAGCAGATCATATCAGAACTTCGAGCAGCTGAAGAGCTTTTGCATGCGCAGTCACGCGTGGCCCCACAGCTGAATTCGCAGCCATCTAGCGCAGTTTTGGTCAGCAGCAAGTCTTCCCATCAAACGCTCAACCAAATTTCCTCGGATCTGCTCCATACAACCAGAGGGCTGCCAGAGCAATCAGGTGAATCAAATCAAGCAACACTTGATTTAAATTTTGAGCTAGAAAATTTGAGGAACGAGAACCAGCGACTTTCCCGTGAACTTTATAATACACGAAAGGAAAGCATCATTAGTAAAAACTCCGAGCAACAGGTGATAAGTGAGAATCAACAATTATTGAGCGAGCTTGCAAAGGTTCAGTCAGAACTTGAACAGTACTATCAGGACAAAGTAGCTTTGGAAGCCGCGCTCGCAACAACAAATAAGCTGATTGATCGGGCTTCAGAAACAATCTTTAGTCTGCAACAAGATCGCTCTTGCGATCCATATTAAGTTAGTCGTTGATCACATTCAGATTCCATTAACTGCCTGGTCACAACTGAAAAAATTTGAGTGTGATTATCTATCAGACAAATTTCAGAGTATCGAGCGAAAGAATTGCTAATTGGGAAGCATGCAGCGGGCCCTGAGCACAGCGTATCAGCACCTCGCTGCAATTGTGTATGGATGGAACCAATATTATGATAGAACATAACGAAACCTCTGAAATTCGGGTAGATATAGATGTCTAAATTAGCTTCAGAATCGCAACCAGCATCCATCGTTAATCCTGAGTGGTACCTTGCGACTTATCCAGATGTGGCCGCGTCTGGAATGGATCCGCAAGATCACTACAGCAAATACGGCTTGGCTGAGGGTCGCATTCCTCGTCAGCTCAAATCTCATGTACTTGAAACAGCTACGTGGGGTGGATTCTCGAAACTAGCGATTCATGACTTGATCAAGTGGCATAAATCATCAAATGATGATCATGAAAAGTCCTACGCATGCTGGGCTTTAGCAAGGTGGTATGCTAGTGGGCTTGATTGGGCGAGTGCCTTAAATCACCTCCAGATGATCACCCTACCGCTAACTCCGTTAATAAATCGAACAGCATTCACACTTTTAAGATCAGAAATCTTAGTACAATGCGGACTGCAGGTGCCTGCGCAGGAATGTGTTCAGCTAGAAATCGACGCCCGGGGTCCCCTGTCAGATCTGTGCTTGAGCGCGGCGAACGTATACCTCCCTACCGGCGCAGATGGTTACTCTCGCGAAGCTATAAAGCTCCATTGGATAAACCAAATATTTGAATCTGAAAAACTCTATCCGCTAGTTAAAGCTGAGCGAATTGCTGAACTGACTATAGATAACGTTAAATGCGCTGAAAGATCAGATCCAATCTGGGAGGAGCACGCGAAAATTAGTGTCATCATGCCCGCTTATAACTCTGAAGATTATATTCAAACTGCAATACGTGGCTTATTCGCTCAGACCTGGCAAAATATTGAAATCTTGATCGTAGATGACGGTAGCACGGATAATACCGTTCGTAAAATATTAGATCTAGCTAAACTTGACACCCGAATAAAGTTACTGCGCCAGCCCACCAACAAAGGCTCATACGCTGCAAGGAATCTTGCGCTGCAGCATGCTACAGGCATTTTTATTGTAAATCATGACAGTGATGACTGGTCACATTCCCAACGTCTGGAACTGATGATTCGTCCACTCCAAGCAGACACTAGCATCGTTGCGACAATAGCGAATTGGGTACGTTGCGAACCAAACCTACACTTCAAAACTTGGCGAATTGAAAATCATCTTATCGAGCCTAGTGTGTCCACTATGATGTTTCGTACAGATGCGATCCGACGCCTTGGCGGGTGGGACGAAGTTCGTGTAGCTGCGGACTATGAGCTGAGCAGACGACTACTTCACTACTATGGAGCAGAAGCCGTAGTTGATGTACTTCCCGGCATCCCTTTAGTTTTTGCTCGTCAGTTGCCTAACTCGCTCACAATGGCCACAGGCACACATGTTCGGACATCGCTCTTTGGCCTTAGAAAGCTTTATACCTCGTTAGCTGAGTCTTGGCGTTCGACGTTGGAACACCCAAGCTCTCTCAAACTGAAGCCTGGCGAAGATAGTCGCCCTTTTCCTGTGCCCCTTTCTATGCTAAATAAATACATCTCTGACATACCCAATTTCGACTGGCTCTTGATTGGAAACTTCAGTCAAGATTCCACTCACAGTGATACTCAGGAAGTTCTACTTTCTGAGCTTATCAGTAGCGGCGCGCGCGTAGCTCTATTTCATTGGCCTGACTACTCAGATCCGAGGGACATCAGCCCAACCATTCTTAGCTTAGCAGTGAATAAAAAAATAACTATCGTTCTAGCAGAGCAAACTATACATGCGCCGCACGCCGCTATAATAGATAGCAAACTCTTAGAGCACCCCCTGGACAATCTTCCAGTGATAAAGGGTTATAAGGGATGCCACATTATCAACTCTCAGGAACAGTTAAAATCGCTAATTGATAATCTGACAGCGAAATCGGTAACACCGTTACTGATCAAACAACCTCTACAAGGCACCGGTTATCTACCACCTGAACCGTCCAATAGTCGTGCAGAAAAATTTAAAGCGTCGACCAATGATTCTGCCAAGCTTCATGCTAACGTGGATGAGTCTTTTTTTGATGCCGAATGGTACCTGGAGAGGTACCCAGATGTCTTAAAAGCGGGTATCGATCCAAGAGAGCATTACATCAATAATGGCTACAAAGAAGGGCGAGAACCAGGGCCAGATTTCAACACTCCTTGGTATCAGCAACAGTGTCCGGCTGCACTTAGCAGTGGTATTTCACCGCTTGTACACTACGAAAAGATTGGCCGCTCTTCAGGATATAATCCTCGGCATCCGACCCTCAAGGGTAGCCAAACTCTAAGGGAAGGAAGCCCGACGATTCTGCTCTGCGCTCACGCCGCAGATACAGAGTTGTTTGGTGCTGAGCGCAGTCTTTTAGATATACTAGATGCATGTATTGAATTGAAACTTAATATAATCGTAAGCGTTCCGTCCCTCATAAATAAAAAATATGTAGAAGATTTGCGCTCACGTGCTGTAGCTGTAACTTGTATATTTACACAACCTTGGAACTGCAGTATACCGCCGTGCAAGATTGCGATTGAGCGATTTCGAGACATAATTCAAAATTACGATGTGGATTTGGTGCAAGTTAATACCGTAATGCTGAGAGAGCCGCTAATGGCTGCTAAGCAAGCTGGAGTGCCTTCGATAGTACACGCGCATGAGTCTCCCCTACATGATGCGGCGCTGTGCGCGGCGATAGGATTAAGTGCCGAGAAGATTAAAGCACATATACTTGAGGCCTCAGATTACCTTATTGCAAACTCAGAATTTACTGCAACACATCTAAACAAACCCGATGCAACTTACGTTGTGGGAGGAATGATAGATGCCAAAGCGTTCAATGTCCCTAACGTCGTGAACAAAGAAAGAATTACAGCTGCTCTTATTAGCAGCAATTCACCCAAAAAAGGCCTTCAAGATTTTCTTCAGTTAGCACTGGAGCTTGCTCCCGACACGACAAACATTCAACTAATGCTAATTGGACCCCACACTCCTGCAGTTGCGGCCTTAAAAAAGCTGGAAGATCGCGGACAACTGCCAACGAATATCAGTCTTATTCCTTACACTTCTACTGCGCTAGATGCAATTTCGAAAGCGAACATAGTCCTTAATCTATCCCACTGCCAAGAAACATTCGGCCGGACGCTGTTGGAGGGAATGGCTGCGGGCCGCCCCGTTCTCGCTTACCGGTGGGGGGCGCTACCTGAACTTGTCGATGACGGTGTGCAAGGCCATGTTGTGGAATATGGTGACATTAAAGCGATTGCTGATAGAGTTCGTCAGATGTGCCGAAACCCGAAAAAAATCCGAACACTTGGAACTGCTGGACGAAAGCATGCTAAACGATATAATTTAAGGCGTGTATGTAAACAACTCGAAGCCGCATATGCAGTAGTACTCGGCTCTATAGAGCCAAATCCAACCCAAATTCTTCCCCAGGCGGACAATAGCGTTTAACTTCTACAATAAGTTAACGCACCATTGGCTCTTGACCACAAAAGTACTAATATGCTTAGAGATTGAGGACGATCAACCAAAATGCTTAGATATTTATCCAAGACTCATCTTAGATTGAGGTTCCTTATGCTAGTTGCAAACGTCAGAATTCTGGGTATCTAGATTTTCTAAAACCGGCAGTGCTTTTCAGCAAGGAGTGGGTGAGGTAAACGAACAATACTAGTAGTTGCCCACCCCCTCGTAGGCGTGAATGTCGTGCCTTCCATATTTCATGGTGTGTTTTCCGTGAGTGGTGCATTCTCAACAGCAAATTAGCATACTACTAGGCCATCTATTCCAGACAGCTTCTTTGTTTAAAACACCAATAAGCCCTCGACCACAGACACCCCTTCAATAAACATAGAGTCAAAAGAAAACCCGGTGACTCTAGGGGTATTTCACCATGTGAAGCTCCAGTAGATAGCGCCCCGATTCTAGTTCGAAAAAGCACTCATCTTTCCTAAAATCCTCGGCGCCCCACAATCCAACAGAGGCGCTGGAGCGCGTAAGTTGTTATGGGTCTCTAGAAGATGCCAACGACCTAACCAGCCGGTCTCTTTACAAGAAAACCATCAGGTTATGTCTTATAAGAGATAGCCCAATAGTTCAGCCAGTGCTGAGATCACGAAAATAACTCATTATTCCTAAACTGCTTGCCGCCCTTGACAAACCGAACCTACGGGGATTCAAAAGATCTAAACTCAGACTTTAAATACGCGCTTAATCTGAAAGGGGCCGAGACAATTTCGGCCCCACTATGACTACTGCCTTGCGATAAACTTCAATACGTGCGGGTAGTTCTGAAGTCTCGACTCAATATCATTCGGAGCACAATCCCAACAACCTTTAAAAGATGTTGATTTAAATCTACCAAATGTGTCTTGCGATGCGTGATGCGACCAGATATACATTGAATCAGTATGATCAATTATGTGACCATAATCATCACTAAGCTCAAAATGATTTTTTCCAACATAAACCGACTTGACCTCGGATAATACTTCTTTATTACAGGTGCTCGCTTCACATACTGCTCCAAGCCCAAGGGCTAGGAACGCTTTGACATTGCGTTCGATATTGCAAATAGAAGCAGTTTTCATATCCCACAAAATTTTTTCGCCACGCTCATAAGTGACAAGTTTATTGACGTTCTCATGCCTAACGTATTTTTGGGTGTTCTCCAAGTAATTCACGGGCAGAAAGTCATCATCGTCGACGCGAAATGAGAAAAACGGAAAGGTAGCTGTGTCATATCGACATGGCATGGCCTTGACCGAATCACCGACAGCCTTCTCGGCGGCAAGCCAGTCATCAGGCCCACGCTCCTGTACTTCGATCCAGGGATACTCAGCAACTGCTAGATATAGACCTTCCTTGACCTCTTGAGGAAGCATATTAGAGGTGATGATTACCAACCTAAACCAAGACTCATCGGGCTTTAATGTTTGGTCGGCAAACTGTGGAATAATCACTTCGCTTAGAAGCTTCAACCGAAATTTTAGACGATTTGGTTCGAGAATGTTATTAACATGGTCGTCCCAATCATTTTCCCGGCTAGAGATCCACGAGCCGGTACTCTTTTTGGTTAGAATACTGAAAAAAATCACCCCTACCATGGGGTACGGAGTGGTAGCTCTAGGAGACAAATCAGTCATCAGATATCCTTACATTTTGTCGTTGATCCAAGCTTTATCACGCCAGCTAGCGCATGAAGAGCTGCCAGGAACTTACCCCATCAATGGTAGCTAGGTCTATGAGGTTTATCTATGAATTTTCGTGTTCTAGGTAGTGTATCCGACCTACACCCGGTATTTGGTATATTGGGGCTTGTGAGCAATGATTCAGGGCCCTAAAGTCAGGCTTGCTTCATTGGCTCATCTGTTTTGGATGAGAGCTTTGGGCGTCTGAATCTAAATGATTTGGTTCCTCGTGCGCTAAATCAGAGCCATATCGCTTGCTGCAAGCACTGGAGCGCGGCTTTTCCTTGCCGCGCAGGCTTAGCACTGAAACTGCCGGCGATGCCTGCGGGCCATGAAGGCGCCGCTTTCCATACACGCATCCCTTAATCGATCGACCAGAGTACAATAAATGTGCCGACTAACAGAGTTCAAAATTTTTAGATTCCTTCTTCCGCTTTGGTTTTTTTCGAGCATTAGATTGGCTTTGCCCATAATGGGCTTGCTTGGCCTGACAAACAACTCATACGCTTTCAGTATTTATGGCTTTATCCCATACGAATCTATCGTCCAGCATGGAAAACCTGTGAAGGTTAAGTCCCGCAATGAATGGTTTGAAGCGTTAGGAGTAAAACCAATTGACGTGGTTTACGAAAGGCGAATGATAACAGTCTTAAAAGACAATATTGGCGAAAAAAAATTCTCGCTCAATCGCGACATGATGAAGGAAGTTGCACTGGGTCACGGTCGAAATACAAAAACTATCGTATCACTGGACATTGAGAGCTGGGATAGATTTGATGAGAAGACACCAACCCGTTTGATTGAAGCAATTCAAGCATTTCGCGAAGTGAATAAAGATACTCAGCTTGGACTTTATGCGACAGTACCTCAAAATACATATAGCTGGAAATCCAGCAAACGCAAGCAATATGACCTGCTGAACTCTAAATACGCTTCAGTTGCTGAAGCAGTAGATTACTTCAGCCCTTCCCTGTACAACTATAGCAAAGACGACTATGCTACTTGGCTCGCTGGAGCAGCATACAACCTCGCCGCCTCCAAGAAATACTCGAAAGACAAAAAAGTTATCCCATATATAACGCCTGAAATATGGGAGGACGGCTATACTAGATGGCTATCTTACGATGAAATGAAAAAAAGGTTACAGGCGCTCAAGGATCTCGGTGCAGACGGTTGCATAGTTTGGGCAAGCAGCCAATCGCGATCAATAACCGGAGAGAAGCCAGTGCTGGACCCAGGATTTGGATGGTTGAAGGCAGTGGTAGAATTCGCTACGCCATCACTTTCTACTCCCTCCCCTCAAAAGTCCCCGTAGAACTTTGATGCAATCCAAACCCAATTTAAAACCGTGGCAAGCTCCGCTGCCCACGCCGAAGGGCTCTTTCAATACTTTTAAGCTTGCTAATCATCGTCACCACCAGATCGACGGGGCCTGCCTTAGCCTGCTACTGCCTTTTCTGCGCATCAACACTCCTGCGGAGCGCGTCAACCACGCATGCCAGCTGCTCGATACCAGGCTAGGCCGTTGTAGATGGCGTAATCGTCAGCGATTACATAGCCCTATTAGCCGCCCCGCATGCTCAACGGCACCTCCTGCGCACGATTGGTGGTCTAGTCGGACGTCTCCACTTCGATCAGAGGGGCGCTGGTGCTGGCCTGCAAACAGATCCAACCGTCTGGCTCATTTAAGACCTATGCGCGTGTTTTTATAGCTGTTCAGCATCGGACTTACCTGCATCCGGGCACGAATAATTCAAAACAACGGTTAGGAATGTGCCCTGCTCTCGAACACCGGGACTAGGCTTTCGTGGTACCTATTTTGCGCGACTTGCTGACCTGTTAGCAGGTACTCCAGCGATTTGGCAATTAATGCACCAATGGACCTTGCTCATATTTTTTGAATACGGAGCTAAATCGGCAGGATATCGCTCGGCTCGCTCTTTACTGCATTCAGGATACGCTCGTCGCAATCCTAGATGCAAATCAGCAAGCTCCCTGACAACTCATGCTTGACTAATCAACTTATGATATCAGACGATAGCGATTTGCTCTTTCTTTGACGTAGAATGGGTCAGCACTACTTGATCTACGTCATCCACTTCTGACAGAGGAGTTGCATTTTACATTTCCTCGAACGTCTCTAATTGCGCCATATTGAGGTTCACAACACGGTGTTCAGCAACCGTGGCTCAGCCAGAAGCTAGGCAGCAATTGCTTCAGCGCAACAGTATTATCATGGGGCAATCACCGCCCGAATTGTATTGATTGTATTGGATGCGCGTGATATCGAATCTGGTGGGAATATTTCATTCGAAGCTGAAGTCATCGAGTAATCAATTGAGTCAAAAAAAACGGTCAGGGCAACGTCTTCGCTACAGAGCTTAGCCGACGCCTTGAAAGGCTCGCCTTCCAGGCTCTTCGGCCAGACGAGGCAGCCAGTGTGGTCGGAAAACACTAGCTTGATGCGGTTACGGGCCCTGTCGGCGAAGCATGCGGTCTTAAAGGCGTCCTTGTGATCCAACTCGACCAGCGTGAGTCGAATAAAAGATTTTTGAACATCTACAGGGTTTGGGTAAAGATAGAACTTTCGACTTTGTTGCTTGGTCGCACCATAGTGGACGGTTCGGAGGGAAATTTGGATAGCAGCGTCGATCATCAATAATCTGGTTGGAATGTGGCGCTCAAGGAGCGGATACCCGCATTCGTGCATATCACTCAGCACGAGACATGACAAGAAAACGTCATGATTGGCTGTCCACTCCCAATCATGCAATCTTAAGCACACAACCCCGTACTCAAAATTTTGGTTTAGGTCCAACTCATGATTCTAGTAACAGGCGGAGCCGGCTTCATCGGGTCAAATTTCGTTCTGCAATGGTGCGCGCGCCACGAGGAATCCGTCCTCAACCTAGACGCCCTCACCTACGCAGGCAACCTAGCCAACCTGCAGTCCCTTCAACACAACACCCAGCACCGCTTCGTCCAAGGCGATATCTGCGATGCCTCGCTCTTGACCCAGCTGTTGGCTGAGCACCGCCCAAGGGCAGTGGTCCATTTCGCGGCCGAATCCCATGTAGACCGCTCCATCACTGGTCCCGAGGCATTTGTCCAGACTAACGTCATGGGCACCTTTAGGTTACTGGAAGCCGCGCGTGCGCACTGGAACGGCCTAGAGGGGCCGGAAAAAGAGGCTTTCCGTTTCTTGCATGTTTCAACGGATGAGGTGTACGGCACACTCGGTCCAAACGATCCGGCCTTCACGGAAACGACACCCTACGCCCCCAATAGCCCGTACTCGGCTAGTAAAGCTGCCAGTGATCACTTGGTGCGCTCCTATTTCCATACCTACGGTATGCCAGTGCTCACCACTAACTGTTCCAACAACTACGGGCCGTTCCACTTCCCTGAGAAACTGATCCCGCTCATGATCGTCAACGCACTCGCGGGTAAAGCGCTACCTGTCTACGGTGACGGCCAGCAAATCCGGGACTGGTTGTACGTAGAGGACCATTGCTCGGGTATCCGACGCGTACTGGAAGCGGGCACAACGGGTGAAACCTACAACATCGGTGGCTGGAACGAGAAAGCGAACATCGACATCGTTCGCACTGTCTGTGCTCTGCTTGATGAGCTGGCGCCCGCTGCAACGCGCAATGTGGTCAATCAAAAAACCGGCACCCCCGTGCAAAACTATGCTGAGCTGATCACCTATGTGACCGACCGCCCCGGCCACGACCGCCGTTATGCCATCGATGCGCGCAAGATCGAGCGTGAGCTAGGCTGGAAACCTGCAGAAACCTTCGATACCGGCATTCGAAAGACTGTCGCCTGGTATCTTGCCAATCAGGAATGGGTTCAGGGTGTGATGGACGGTTCGTACCGTGATTGGGTCGCTAAGCAGTACGGGTCAAATGAAGGGTGAAAATCCTGCTGCTGGGGAAAAACGGCCAAGTAGGTTGGGAGTTGCAGCGGGCGCTTTCACCACTCGGCGAAGTAATCGCGCTTGATCGTCAGGGTGATGGAGAGCTTTGCGGCGATTTGAGCCAGTTGGATGCATTGGCGACTACGGTGCGCCTTATCGCGCCTGATGTGATCATCAACGCGGCAGCCCATACTGCAGTAGATGAAGCCCAGAACGACCAACATTCCGCCACGCTTATCAACGCGCAAGCCCCTGCCGTGCTCGGGAGAGAGGCAGCTCGTCTAGGTGCTTGGTTGATCCACTACTCCACCGGCTACGTGTATGACGGCAGCGGGGATCAACCTTGGCAGGAAACCGCAGCTACGGGCCCCCTGTCCGTCTATGCCCTCACCAAAATACAAGGTGAGCATGCAATCGAAGCCAGCAGTGCTAAGGCCGTTATCCTGCGCACCAGTTGGGTCTACGCTGCTCGCGGAAGTAACTTTGCGAAAACCATGCTGCGCCTCGCTCAAGAGCGGGATGCGTTGAACGTGGTCGCGGACCAGTTCGGCGCACCAACCGGTGCGGAATTGATTGCGGACGTTACAGCCCATATCGTTCGGCAGCTAGCCAAGCAACCAGCGGACGACCAGCTTGCCGGGGTCTATAATCTGGCAGCGTCGGGTGAAACTTGTTGGCATCAGTATGCGCAATTTGTGCTGAAAGACGCCCTAAGCAGGGGGATATCGCTTAAAGTGAACGCTGATCAAGTCTCTGCGATCAATACCGACGCTTACCCTGTACCCGCACCGCGTCCGCGAAATTCGCGGCTCGCGCTGGGCAAGCTCGAAAGCACGTTCAACTTGAAAATGCCGTCCTGGCAGCAAGGCGTCAAACGCATGCTAGACGAAATCCATAACTAGGGATTCCCATGGCTCGTAAAGGAATTATTCTGGCAGGTGGCTCAGGCACACGCCTGCACCCCGCAACGCTCTCGGTGTCCAAGCAACTGCTACCCGTATACGACAAACCGATGATCTACTACCCGCTGAGCACCCTGCTGCTCGCCGGGATCCGCGATATCCTGATCATCTCTACTCCGCAAGATACCCCTCGCTTCGAGCAGTTGCTGGGTGACGGTAGCCAATGGGGCCTGAATCTGACATACGCCGTCCAGCCAAGCCCTGACGGCCTTGCTCAGGCATTCACTATTGGTGAGGCCTTCATTGGTAACGACACCTCTGCGCTGGTGCTGGGTGACAACATCTTTTATGGCCATGACTTCCAGTCGCTGCTGTTGAACGCGGGGCAACGCGAAACAGGCGCTTCTGTGTTCGCTTACCACGTCAACGACCCTGAACGTTACGGTGTAGCCGAATTCAACAAGGCCGGGCGGGTGCTATCGCTCGAAGAAAAACCAAAACAGCCGAAGTCGAACTATGCGGTTACCGGCCTTTACTTCTACGACAACCAGGTCGTCGAGCTGGCGCGCAGCCTGAAGCCATCTGCCCGAGGCGAGCTGGAAATCACCGACCTCAACAACCTGTACCTGCAACAAGCGCAGTTGCATGTCGAGATCATGGGGCGCGGCTATGCATGGCTGGACACAGGCACCCACGACAGCCTGCTCGATGCCAGCCAGTACATCGCAACCATGGAACGCCGCCAAGGGCTCAAGGTTGCATGCCCTGAAGAGATTTGCTTCCGTGCAGGCTGGATCGATGCCGAACAACTCGAGCGCTTGGCACAGCCATTGCTGAAGAATGGCTACGGCCTGTACCTGCGTAACCTGCTTAAAGATAAGGCTTTTTGATGCACGCGATCCCTCTGGCCATTCCCGGTGTCTTTCAATTCACTCCCAAAGTCTTCGGCGATGACCGCGGCTTCTTTTACGAGAGCTTCAATGCCAATGTCTTCGAAGAAGTCACCGGCCTGCGCACCGACTTCGTTCAAGACAACCATTCCCGCTCCGTGAAAGGTGTGCTTCGAGGTCTGCATTACCAACTGCCTCCACGCGCCCAGGGCAAACTGGTGCGCGTGGTCCAAGGCGAAGTGTTCGACGTCGCGGTCGATATCCGTCGCTCCTCCCCTACCTTTGGTAAATGGGTGGGCGCGGTGCTTTCTGCCGAGAACAAGAATCAGCTGTGGATTCCGCCGGGGTTCGCACACGGGTTTGTCACGCTGAGCGAAACGGCTGAATTCCTGTACAAGACCACGGACTTCTATTCGCCAGCCAGTGAGCGTTGCATCGCGTGGGACGACCCAGAGATCGGTATCGAATGGCCGATCGATTTTAGCCCGAGCTTGTCGGGCAAGGATCAACTTGGCGGAGCGTTAGCTAACGCTGAAGTGTTCGAGTAATTCTCAAACAAGGCCAAGCCTTGTAGGGCTTGGCCTTGTCGACTGAGATGCGAAATCAATAATCTTAGCCGCACTGTTCGGCGCGCCTGTGGATAAGGGCCAGCGGTGTTGTTCCCAAGATGTGGATATCACTCCAGTCAGCCTCTGGATCGATGTTTACCGCTTTCTGTAGTCCACTCTCATACACACTCCCACCGCTTCTTTTCGTTTGGCGCTACCACCGAGCAAAGCTACGCTCAACCATTCGTTGCTCATCAAAAACCCGCTTCGACAAAGAGAGTTGACAACCTCGCGGCTTCACCGCTGCGGTAAGCCCGAGTTCGCCCAAGGCACACAGCAAAACCGAACCCGCTGGTCTGTAGCTAGATAGGCACACTGGGAGCATTCGATGCTCAAGCGTCCGAGCTGATGGTTACATGCATGGACTAACCATCAGCGACTCGGTGAACGAGAACTCACTACTAGTGTGGGAGGCTAGGATGGCCAATCGAACGGCTCGCCCTTGACAGCATGCTCTGGGTCCAACCTAGACGGTACCTATTGATTTCAACGCATAGGTACCGTCACGGTGTTCTACTTTTCTTCCCGGATTACAATCTGTCGGATACCAATACCCAATGGTCGCTTGTCGCCGCTGATGCCTAGTTGCTCGGGCGAAATCGGCTGGGGCACCTTGATGGTCAGCTTGCTGACTTCGTCGGGGTTCTCGATTCTCAAGCTATAAGGCTCTACGTCACCACTGAGTTTCAACGGGTATCGGCGGCCATCAACATTGACTTCAAAAGCCTGGCCCTGATTAGGACCAAAGGCTTTGGCATTGATCTCTAGTGTGAAAGCTCTGGGCAGCGGCCGGGCGAATTGCAAAGTCACCGTGTCTGCAATAGACCAGGCTCCCCAGCTTTCGGCATGGGAAAGGCCGCGCAGCACGTCTACATACTCAGCTTGGATGTCTGAGCGGAAATCTAGCAGCAGCGGATTCGCCTTGGGCAGTTTTTTTGCCAGAGAGAAACCATTAAGCCTGAGGACCTTGAAGTCACCCTCGGCGAACTCGACATCTCCTACCACCAAAATCCATTTTTTGTCCGCTGGCGACTGGGCAGCGGTGTAGATCTCGCCTGGCTTATATGACAAGTCTGGGCCAGCATTCAGATCCTCGACCCAGAACAATGCGCGCAGAATCGAGGCGGGGTTATCCCCCACCACTAGCAGATGCGGGCGCTCGCTCACGGGCAGATATTGGCGAGCGAACATGCCGGCTTTGTCATACGCGTCTGCATCCGTGCGCTCTAGCAAGGAAATACTGGCGTAAACCGTGCTGACAAGGATGGAGAGAGGCAGGTAGATGAACAGAAACAGCTGCATGCTCTTACGAGGCCTAATACACCACAGCACCAAGCTGATCAGCGAGAGCAACGCTAATGCAACGAAGATTTTCTTGTGGAAGGTAAAGCCGCGCAGTTCAGGGTTGTCGATGAAGCTCAATGTGAAGGGATGCATGCGTGTGATGCCTGCATACAGTACAGCCCCCATGATCACGATCGCCACGCCCCACCGCACATAGCGATGCGCCATAAGTTTGGAGCCTGCCAGTTCTGCACCTGCCGCGATGAACAGCAGCGGGAACAGGAAATCGTAATAGCGCATATGAAGACGCAACGCGGTTTCCACAGCGTTGGTACCTGCCACGGAGGCCGAGAACAATGCCACCACGGCAATCAGGTTCAGCAGAAGGAACAGCGTGAAGAAAGCAAACTTGCCGGCCTCGCCGATGGCCCGGGTTCTCAACGTGGCTATGGCGGTTGCGGTAATGATGGCTAGGGCGCAGCCGAACATTACGGCGTTGCCCAGCAGATGCCCGGCGGCGATGGTTGGCGCAGCTTTCAGGATAGCCAAGTACCGATCAAGGCTGGAAGCGCTGGACTCCAGCGTGGTGGCGTAGAAGTTGCCGAACAGTGTCAATCCTGCTTTGCCGGCGACCAAGTAGCTGAAGCCGAATTTGGTGAGCAACATCACACCGATGAACACAGCTGAGTTTTTTACCGCTGCGACGAACCAACGGTTCTGATCTTTGTAGGCAAAATATGCGATGCACAAGCAGAAGGCAGGGATAACGAATAGCGCATGCGGCTTGACGAGGGAGGAGCATCCCATCATCACACCGAGTAGCGCCCAACGTTGCCATGGCGCGTTCGAGGCCAGGGTCAGGAAGTACCAGGTGCTTATCCAGAACGTCAGGTAGAATAACGCCTCCGGCATGAAGTACGTGGTATAGCCGTTGATAGGCCCGAGCATGCTCAAGGCCACGATCAATACCGATACCCGTGCGCTGCAATACCGGCGCGCCACCATGAAGATAAAAGGTGAGGCACATACGAAGAACAGGGCATTGAGCAGCTTGCTGCAACCGACGAACCCATCGCCACACATCAACGTCGACTTGTAGATGCTCAGATAGAGGTAGTTGGGTATCGATGCACTTGAAAGCGGCAAGACACGCGCCATTGAGCTGTACGTGTATTCATCGCCGAAGACGGTCGGGTAAATACCGCTTGAACGCATCAGCAGAAGCACGAAGGCCAGTGCCATGATTGCCGCTACCGCCATAGTCGCGTTGAGGTGCGACCTGTCTATCAACTTCATACTCCCCTATCCTTTCTACTGCTGTTCATTTCCATGATCTGATGCATTTGCTTCCAATCAGGACTTAACGGCCAGCACAATGCCGAACATGATGAATGCGACGCCAATGAAATACTGAACCTGAAACCGCTCACCCAGAATGAAATGACTACCAATGGGAACGAGTACAAAAGCCAACGCCATCAGCGGGTAGGCCTTGCCCAACTCGATCTTTTGCAGCACCCATACCCAAGCGATGGTGGTCACACCGTAGAGCGCGAACGCAGAGCCCAGAATCATCAGGGTCTTGAGGTCGAAGATTGTCCCGGCGCGTTGCAGCGCACTGGCGCTGAGCTTGAACATGATCTGACCGGTCGCAATACCCACGACACATAGAATCGCGATGGCATACATCATGGGCGTTTACCTGCTTTGAACTTGGACTTCAACCGCGAAAGGTGGAACGGCCTTCTTGGAACCGAGGCAATGTCCTGCCCCAGGAAGGCGAGAATCAGTTGTATACCCAGGAAGATCGGTAAGGCGGACAACATCACGGTGCCAGCAGAATTGGCGACCCCGGTGTAAATGGAAGAGGCCCAGTGAGACAAGCCGAAGACCAGTCCCCACACGAGCAGCAGTAGCCCCGCAGGCAGCTCAAGCGAGGCCAGCGACATGTCCCGCAGGTAGTAGTTGTAGAAGATCCGCTTGCCGAAGTTGCGCACGTGTTTGGCCAGAAACTCGCCCACGATCTTGGAAATTTTCAGATTGCTGACTTCATCACCGTACTTGGCGTCCATGGGTACGTCGACGACGACCGCACGCAGGGTATTGAGCCGGAACAGGATATCCGTTTCGAAGAAGTAACGACGGCTAATCTTTGAAAACGGCAGGTGGCGGGCAACGTCACGGTGAATAGCTGTGTAGCCGTTGGTGGGGTCGAACAGATCCCAATAACCCGACGAAAACTTCGTCATGAAGGACAGTACGGCGTTGCCGAATAGGCGGATCTTGGGCATTGCCCGGATCTCTTCCAGGTCGTAGAACCGGTTACCCTTGGTGTAATCGGCCGTGCCTTCAAGAATGGGCGTAACGAAGTTCATCAGCAGGCCTGGGTCCATCTGGCCATCACCATCGATCTTGACAATGATCTCCATGCCATCCTGGATAGCGGCTTGATATCCGGTCATTACAGCACCGCCCACGCCCTGATTTTCAGGGTTGCGCAGTACCACCACTCGCGGGTCGGTGGCGTGCTCTTCCACAAAGCGACCCGAACCATCCGGGCAGCAGTCGTCCACCACGTAGATGCGCTGAACTTCCGGGCCGATATCGGCTATTACCCCCAGGATATGCGCAGTCACCTTGTAGGAAGGGATCACGACGGCAATGCTGGTAGAGCGATCTTCGCTAGGTTGCACGCTGCCAGGCGAAAGGTGTTCTTGCTGGCCAATTGTCATAGTTCGAGTACCTGTTACGTATTCCAGAAAAATTCGCGCTTAAAAGGATGCTTGTCGGGCGGTTTTCATGATCTGGCCGGGGCAAATGCCCAAAGCCTCATGACCATGAAATTCAGCACCGGTACGATGAAGATCACCATCACCAGGCCCAAGCCATAGTGCCAACCCATGTACTCCACCCAGGAGGTTATGAGTAGTGTCAGTCCCAGCGACACGAGTGAGACCAGCAAGAAGCGCCGGTATCCCAGCCAGCTCATAGGCACCCGGAAGGTAAACCGGCTATTGATGCAGTAGGACATGAGGTTGGCCACGATGAATGCACACGCATTGGCCACTGCCGCAGGAGGCGCCAGCGTTTCCATGAGCCCAATTACAACGCCAGCATGCACCGCCGTGTTGGCTATGCCGACCATGGCAAAACGTAGAAACTGGTAGTACTTGGCTGAAATGATCATCTGTGGGGCTTGATCACTTCGCGTACGATGTACACGGGCCTACGCTTCGATTCGACGAAAATGCGTCCCACATATTCCCCCAACACCCCTATCCCGATGAGCTGTACGCCGCTGGCGAACAGAATGGTAATCATCAACGAGGCATAACCCGGCGTATCCACGCCAAAGCATAGGGTTTTGATCAGAAGGTAGACTGCGTACAGCAGGGCCATGGCCGAGACCGCACCACCAAGGTATGTCCATATTCGCAAAGGTGCCGAGCTGTAGCTGGTGATACCTTCGATGGCAAAGTTCCAGAGTTTCCAAGTGTTGAAGCTGGTCTTGCCGGTGCTGCGGGGCGCCACATGGTATTCGATGGTGGCGGTGCGAAAACCTACCCAGGCAAACAGCCCCTTCATGAAGCGACGGTTTTCGGGAAGTTGTTTCAGCGCATCGACGACCTTACGATCCATCAAGCGGAAATCACCTACATCAGCAGGTATGTGAATGTCCGAGATGGAGTTGTGCAACTTGTAGAAGCCGTTGGCGGTGAATTTCTGCACGGCGTGATCGGTACGTCGATCAACCCGCTTGGCCAGCACCACTTCAGCACCCTCCTCCCATTTGGCGACGAGTTCGAGTACTACTTCTGGGGGGTGCTGGAGGTCGGAATCGATAGGCACGACTGCATCGCCATTGGCGAAGTCCAGGCCGGCTGAAAGCGCCGCTTCTTTGCCGAAATTTCGCGACAAGTCGACGACTGTGACATACGAGTGAGTCGCTTGGGCCTTGAGCAGTTCTTCGTACGTGCGATCCCTGCTGCCATCATTGATCGCGATAACCTCGAAGTCGTAACGATCCGCCAACGTTTGGTACAGCGCGTCCACACGTTCGAAGAATGCGCAAACACCAGGCTCTTCGTTGTAAAACGGAGAAATCAGCGACAACAGGCGCCGGGGCTCGCTCATCATGGGCGCTCCTTGTCCACCTGAAACTTACACACATGGGCGTAATCGAGCTCGATGCAATTAGGCCGCTTATCGGCGGGGAAAAGCGCCAGCGCTTGGCTCACCTCAGGAAAATCGCCTTTGACGAATACATACAGCGAGTGGCGCGTATCCGTATTAGCTATTTCGGCTTGGGTGCTTTCCACTGCGCAGTCGGAGTTGGCGCGTGCCACATAGCCGGTGTTGATCTTGAGCCCATGCTCGACGGCATAACGCATTGTCGGCATCAGCGTACTCAGGATCATGTCAGAGCGCCCGCAGCGGAACTTGGGGAAGAAATACAGGTACCGGATGTCGTCCTTTATCTGGGCATCCCATGCAGCCTGGTTCAAGATCGGCGTCGCTGGGCGTTTGGCGTCATCGATCAAACGGTGGCGCTCTATGGACATGTCAGTTACCTGAACCACGATCATCACCAGCATCGCCAACGCGAAAACTGGTTTTGGCAACCTGCGGTACAACAGCACGATGGCTGCAATGGTCAGCGCATACCCCACCGGCCAGAAGAACCGGCCAGATGCTCGGAACTGGCTGGTGATAGGCTCCATGAACGCTGGGTAATGCAAAACCAGTACTTGGTGGGTTCCCCAGTATATCGTGTCGGAAAGCGCATACAGAGTGAAGCCTAGCATCACCAGAACCAGCGGCCAGTTGTTGGCCGCCCACCTCAGGGCCTTACCACCACCCAATGTCAGGCCTGCCAACAATGCCAGTAGCACCCCTAGGCCCAGGTAGTTGAACCCTTCGTACTGCCCTGGCATTTCTGCGTTTGCGATGGGGAAGAACTTGCCACCTGCAAAGGGTGCCAGCAAGTTCATGGAAAATGTGCCGAAACCTGTTTCCTTGGCTACGTTTGTCGAGTCCATGGGAAACACGGTTACCCAAAGGCTGACGCCGATGATCAAGAAGGGCAAGAACGCTCGAGGCACATCCACCCAGTGGTAATGCCTTGGCTTGGCGAGCCAGTTCGCCACATAGATCGCGCTCGCGATGACGCACAGGTAGATGTTTATGTAGAAACCAGCTACCAACAATACAGTCCAGCCTGCAAGGGGTACCCGCTCAAGGCGTTGGCCGCGCAGATAAAGCGCGATCGCAGCCAAGATGATCCAGTGCGTCATTAGCGAAATATGCGCCACGCGCGCAGTGAACGCCGGAAAGATCAGTAAGCAGACGACCAGCGCAATCAACGCCAACCAAGACTTGACCTGAAGCTCGCGCAGTATCCACCAGGCGCACACGGCCTGGCCTATAAATGCAAGGCCCACCCAAACGCCATACGGGTTGAACGGTGCGTAGGACGCCGGCACCACCAGTTTGAGAATAAGCGCATACAGCGGAATGGTATCCATGAACGTTGCGCGCGTGCCCTGCGGGTAGTTGATGCTGTCGAATGCCAGCAGCGGATACCCGAAAGGCGCACTGAAAAATGCATGGAAGCCAGAGATGTATTGCGTAACGTCGTCGACCTCCGACTGCCAATACGAAGATGTACCGGCGATAAAACCTGAAGGAAAATGATGCCACACGAACCAGACAGCGATAGCCAAAGCTAACGCCAGGCCCGTCCTCCCCGTGGAACCCAACCTTGAATCCATTGCAAACGCCCCAGTCTGTGTTTTACAGGCGCGTTAGAACGCGCACTTATCTATTGCAGCAACCAGCTGTTGTGCGCTGGCCTTCCATGTCAACCATGGCATGTTGGTGGACTGAGGGTGCTCGCCCTTTTCGAACAACCCCAGCCATTGTTTGATCTTCTGGGCAATTTCTTCTGTATGCGTGCCCTCGAAGTACCAAGCATAATCACCAGCGACTTCCCGGAATACCGGAAGGTCACGGGCAATGATCGGCAGCTTGTGCTGGGCGGCCTCGATCAATGGCAGGCCAAACCCCTCTCCGTACGAGCCAGCTACTAGGCAGTCGGACTTTTGATACAGGTGTTCAAGGTACTCGTCGCTTGCTCCAGAGAGCCACAAAAGGCGCTTGCCGCGCTCTGGATGGTGAGTAAGCCGCTGCGCCAGTTCATCGACCAGCCAACCATGTTTACCTACGATGACAAGATTGGCTCGTACGTCTTCGGCCCATAGCTGTTCAAACGCATCGAGCGTCTGCGCATGCCCTTTACGGGGCTCCAGGGTGCCTACCATAAGGAACGTGGGATTGGCTTCCAATGCCTCCAGGCGCATGGCAGGGTCTTCAGGGAACCCCAGCGAAGGCACAGACTGGTCAAGATCGGCACCCAGGTGGAAGGCACCGATGTGGAACGGTCGCTTACGGGGTGGCATGTGCTCCACGTGCCAGTCATTCAGCTCATCAGCTACGGCTTGAGAAATACAGATGGCGCCGTCGTATTCGGCGACTGTCTGGATCCACTTCGCGTAGTGTTCATGCAAGCTTTCGACGAAACAGTGCGGTAGTTGCAGAATCAGCAAGTCATAGACAACGAACAGGATGCTGACGCCGTGGTCGCGCATCGCGTTGAAGTAGGCCTTTTTGTGCGGGAGCACATCCATCAACAGATCAAGGCCAAGGTAGACGTCACCGGCCCGGTAGCTGATCACTTCGTCCTGCAGCGTCTCGGCTGGCAGCTGGCCCAAGAACTTGGCCGTAAATACCGATGCCTCACGGTAGAAGGGCTCTCCCGCCTTCGTATACACCGGTACGACCTTGTACGTGGGGGGCGGGTTGACCAGCCACTCCAGCAAGATGCTACGCACTACACGTTGGATGCCGCTTTTGCCATCGTGTTTGCACAGCTCTGAAATGTCGACGAACAAGCTGGGAACATCTGTTGGGGGCTGAATCGAGTAATCAACGGCCTTGGCCAAGCGCTCTACGCTAACCTCTGCGTTCTGCAATGGGGCAATTGCGCTCAGGGTTTCGATCAATTGCTGGAGATGATCGCGCTGAGGCTCGATATCCCCTTCGCCAATTTCGCGCTCGGCCAAGGCGGATTCAAAGGCCTTGATGGCAGCCTGCCCAGTACGATCCCATGAGAAGTATTCGGCCCGGTCGGCCCCGTGAACGGCCAGTGCTTTGCGGAAAGCATCGTCCAGCAAGGCTTGCTCAAGCTTGCTGGCGATTGCCGCCAGATCGTGCGGGTCGAATGTTGCGGCATCCCAGCCAATCACCTCCGGTATGCTGGAGGCGTTGGCACCGATCACGGGGGCACCACATTTCATGGCTTCCAGCGGCGGCAGACCGAAGCCTTCGTGCCAGGAGGGGAACACGTAGAGCTCGCAGATACTGTACAGGCTGCGAAGTTCTGCATCGGTGACGAAGCCGGTGAAGACCAGATCGTCCGCGTCCAATCCCTGGTCCAGGGCATGCTGACGATAAAGATCTAGATGGTACTGCGGCATTTTGCCGGCGAATACTAACTGCGTGTTACCGATGTTGGGCTTGACCGATGCAAAAGCCTCGATCAGGCGAGGCAGGTTCTTGCGCTCATCTGCACCGCCGGTATACAGAACGAAAGGTTCGCGCAAACCGAATTTCTCGAGCAACGCCGACCGCTCTTCGTGCGCCAATGTGACCGGGTAGAACACGTCATCTGCAGCAGTGGATACGTTGACGACTTTCGCCTCGTCCAATGGCAGCAGGGATAGCGCTTCCTGGCGGGCGAAGTCGGAAATCGACAGCAGCAAATTGTAATGCTGGAAGTCCGCGACTTTGGCCAGGTAATGGCTTTTGTAGGCGGGGTTGCCATCGAGATATTGCTGAGGGCTTACCAGCGGAATCAGATCATAGAGCGTCGCACTCACCAACGCCCCCCGATGCAATGTGGCGCTACCTATCACCGCGTCGTCAATGTAACCCTCCACGGAGCTGGTCACGTGGATCACATCCGGCTCGAGCGCATCGATGCACGCCTGGCGGACATACTCCGCCGTCTGACGACGCGCCATGTTGTTTGGGTGGCTGTCTGCAACGGGGCCTTCGGCGTACCACACTCGGATATGGCTTTGCGGCAATAATCCGATGAACGCCGTCCGGATAGGCTCGATGCTGTCGTGCAGCATGCCGTTGAGCACCAAATAGACTTCATGCTCGCCGCGATTGCGCACGATGCTCTGGGCCAACGCCATGCTATATCGACCAATTCCTCTGAAACGGCTCTCGGTCTGCGCGCCCTGCAGGTCAATTACGATACGCATTACTTCTGGCCCTTCGTCACGGCAGCACGCAGGGCGCTTTCGATCTTGCGCCCCCGTGGGGTCAATGGAGCATGGTCGATCAAACCGTGCTGTGGGTCGTTGGCCTCTACAGGCATTGCAGGCGCTTCTACTTTCAACAGATCACGTAGAGCGCCAGTGAGCCATGGGCTGCGTTGCACTAGGGACCTGACCCTGCGTTCAATGGCAGGGCGGCGCGCTAGCCATAACCGGGCATGGGGCGCGATACGCCGCAGGCCTTGCTTAGCGGCCGTTGTTGCATTGCGCGGGTTTTTGACCAGGTGACCTACTTGGCGCATTGGCGTTGTCGCGCGCCACACCGTACTGCTGCGAAGCTCCGTTAATTGCTGCTCCAGAACGGTGGCACGCAGGTACCAGTTGTGAGCGTTGCCGAGCGAAGTGTTGAGTTCGGTTCGTAGCTGATCGACCTGCTCATACGCCTTTTCCAGCTCGCACTGCGCGCGCACTCGCTCATTGTCCAGTTGTGTCTGCAAGCGCTCAAGTTCGCTCACCAGTTGCCCCTGCAAGCGCTCGCGCTCCTGCGCAAAACTTGCTTCGAGCAACTGGACGCGTTCAGCCTGTTCAGCTTTCAGGGCGCCGAGTAAGTCGTGTACTTCGGTAGCCATTTGGTTCTCTAAAGTATTTAATCGGCCTTCCAGAGCTTGGTCATAACGCGAGGCCAGTTCATCCAGCGCCACGCCATACTCCTGCTCGAAGGGTTCGTCGAACTCAGCCAGCACATCAGCCGCCGCCTGCTTTTGCGCCACTACGGCGTAATCTGGGCTAGTGCCCGCCAGTACGTCCATCACACCCAGCTTGCGCTCAGGCTCGTGCAAGTCTGGCGCTTCCTGAAGGCGCAGCACCTTGGAGCGGGCAAACCCCTTGAACTCGGTCAGGAAAGACAAGAGCAGGTGGGGGATCGGGCGGTCGTGTGTGGGGTCGACGAAGAAATTGTTGGTACCGACTACCACATTCTCGGCGTTGGGCGTTTCAAGAATCAGCAAGCCGCCTGGCTGCAGTACCCGCATGGCTTCGCCGACCACTTCTTCCAACACGGAAAAGGGGATGTGCTCGGCGATATGGAAGCCGCTGACGGCGACCAGACTGGCATCGGGCAACTGGCGCAGCGCATTGAGGGCATCATCGGTGCGCACTGGTAGGCCCAGTTCGCGGCAGGCTTCGAGCATGCCCTCGTCCAGGTCGACGCCGATGGCGTCGTAACCTTCTCGAACCAGCATCTCCAACCATTCGCCGCGCCCACAGCCCAAGTCCAGCACGGCTGCCTGAGGATACCTGGCTTTGAGCGGCGCCAGGAACGGCAGGTACACTTCGAGCCGGCCGGCGATCAGCGCCCGCGAGCCGCGGTGGCGGTCTTCGAACGCCCGGTAGAATCGACTATCCATTACTGCACTCCACGGTCGGAGGTATCCAGGCAAGGCCTACGAACGTACTTTGCGAAACGTTGACGACGTTGAACACCAATGCCAGGTCGCGCCACTCGTAGTTGTCCACCACGTGGGCATCGGCCGCATGCAGTGCGACGGCGACGGAATAAGAGCCCACGCCCAGGTTGGCGGGGAAGCGGAAACGGTACGACAGCTGCGTACCCTGCGCCAGGTCCTTGCGGGCACACCCCAGGTGATGGGTATTGGTACCGTAAACGTCCTGGCCCAGGCGGTCCTTGATCACGTAGCCCACCACCAGCTCAGGCAACGGGGCGTTGATAGCCACATCTATCTCAAGGCAAATGTCCTCACCCACTGTCACGTATTCGGCAGCAGCGCCTTGTGCGTTGAACAGCGAGACACCTTCGATACTGGCCTTACCACTGCCCGAGCGGGTCTGAACAGCACCGTTTTCCAGCGTTTGTACCGCGACGGTGGCGTTTTCCTTTTGGGCGATCAGGGCGTTGTAGTAATCCATCACCTCTTCGGGTGGACCGTCCTTGATGACGGTGCCGCCGTCCAGCAATATGGCCCGGTTGCACAGGGCCTGAATGGCTGCGCGGTCGTGGGATACGATCAGCAGCGTGGTGCCTGCCTGCTGGAATTCCTTGATACGGCCAAAGCTCTTGTGCTGGAAGTAGCTGTCACCCACCGACAAGGCTTCGTCGATGATGAGGATTTCTGGGCGGAAGGCGGTGGCTACGGCAAACGCCACTCGCATCTGCATGCCGCTGGAATAGGTGCGCACGGTTTGGTCGAAGTACTCGCCGATTTCGGCGAACGCCTCGATGTCGTCAATGACGCTATCGATCTGTTCGGTGGAGAAGCCCATCAACCCCGCGGCATGATAGGCATTCTGGCGCCCGCTGAGCTCGGCGTTGAAGCCCATGCCCAGCTCCAGAATGGCGGCGATGCGGCCATTGACGCGCACCGTACCTTCGCTTGGTTGCAGGGTACCGGTAATCATCTTCAACAGGGTGGACTTGCCCGCACCGTTCTGCCCTACCAAGCCGATGGCTTCCCCGGCTTGAATATTGAAGCTGATGTGCTTGAGCACCCAGTGCTCGCTGCTGGCCTTGACCGGCAGGTAGCACCAACGTGCGATGCGCTGCCATTCGGAGCGGTAGCTACGGTAGGCCTTGCCTACATTGGTAACGGACATCAATGTCATAGCGAGTCCACCATCTCGGCAGAAGCCCTGCGGAACAAGAACAGCCCCAGCCCCATCAGGCCCAAGGCTATGGCAACCGTGACGCCCAGCTCGGCGATATTCGGGGCAAGCTTGTAAACCAACGCGTTGTGATAGCCGGTAACGATGGCATACATCGGGTTGATATCCAGGGTGCCTTTGAGATAGTCGGGAACGATATTGACCGAGTACACGATCGGCGTGAACCAGAACCACACCTGCATGATAATCGGCACAACCTGGCCTATGTCGCGCAAAAACACGTTCAGAACACCGAGCACCAGGCCCAAACCGACGGCGAAGGCCACCACAACCAGGGTCAGGGGCAGCAGCCACAGCATCTGGGCGTTGGGAGCATGGCCCAACAAGGCGAAAATAATCATCGCTGCGATGAACAACAACAGGTTGTTGAGCAGGCACGAGCCCACCACGATCACCGGCAGCGCAATGCGCGGAAAGCGCATCTTTTTCATCAGGTTGCCCTGTTCGATGAACACCGTCAGGCATCGCCCGACGATCTCCGCGAACAGGTTCCAGGCCAGGATGCCGGCGATCAGGTAGAGCGCATAGGCGTATTTGTTGTCGATACCGGGCAGGCGTGCGCCGAGCACGTTGGACAGGATCAACGCGTAGATCGCCACTTGCGCCAGAGGGTGGATAATCATCCACAGGCCGCCTAGCTTGCTACGGGCGAAGCGCGAGATGAACTCGTTCTTGATGGACGTGAGGATGAAGCCCCGGTAATCCCAGACGCCCCGAAACATGCCTAACATAGTTATCCTTGAATCAAGCGCGCGATTTGCGCGACGTGCTGCGCCACCAGCGCTTCATCGCCGCGACTCTCCACGTTCAGCCGCAGCAGCGGCTCGGTGTTGGAGCCGCGCAGGCTGAAACGCCAGCCGGCGAAAGCCACGCTGATGCCGTCGGTACGGTCGACGCTGGGGTTTTGCGGCAGGTAATGGTTCAGGATCTTGTCGATCGTGCCTTTCACATCGGCCACTTCGTAGTTGATCTCGCCGCTGCATGGGAACTTGGCGATACGCTCGTCCACCAGCTGGGCCAGGGTCTTGCCGGTCACGCTCATCAGCTCGGCCACCAACAGCCACGGGATATTGCCGCTGTCGCAATAGGCGAAGTCGCGGAAGTAGTGGTGGGCGCTCATTTCGCCGCCATATACGGCGTCTTCGGCGCGCATGCGCTCCTTGATAAAGGCATGGCCGGTCTTGCTCTGGATGGCTACGCCGCCGGCTGCCTCGACCTGTTCGATGGTATTCCAGGTCAGGCGCGGGTCGTGGATGATCTTGCTGCCAGGGTGCTTGGCCAGCAGCATTTCGGCCAACAGGCCGACCACGTAGTAGCCTTCGATGAAGCGGCCTTGGTTATCGAAGAAGAAGCAGCGGTCGAAGTCGCCGTCGAAAGCGATGCCCATATCGGCATTCGTATCGAGCACGGCCTGACGGGTCAGGTCGCGGTTCTCTGGCAGCAACGGGTTGGGAATGCCATTAGGGAAATTGCCGTCCGGCTCACCATTGATGATGGTGATATCCAATGGCAGGCGAGCTTTCAGCAATTCCAGCACGGGGCCAACTGCACCGTTACCCGGGTCGGCCAGCACTTTCAGGGGCTTGAGCGCAGCGAGGTCGATGTAGGTAAGCAAGTGGTCGATGTATGCGGTTTTGTCGAACGCCTCGCGGATGGTGCCTGGCTGAGCGGCCTGGTTGCCCAGGTCGCCGGCTTCGACACGCTGGCGAATGTCGTTCAGGCCGGTATCACCGCTGATCGGGCGCGACTGCTCACGCACCAGCTTCATGCCGTTATAACCCTTGGGGTTATGGCTGGCGGTGACCATGATGCCGCCATCGGCCTGATAATGGCTGGTAGCGAAATACACTTCTTCGGTGCCGCACAGGCCGATATCGATTACATCGGCGCCGCCTTCGGTCAGGCCTTTCATCAGGGCGCGGGACAGACCTGGGCTTTCCAGGCGCATGTCACGCCCTACCACATAACTGCGCCCACCCAGTTGGGCCACCAGGGCACGGCCAATGCGGTAGGCGATATCGTCGTTCAGGTCGGTCGGCACTTGGCCGCGAATGTCATAGGCTTTGAAGCAGCGGGTCTGAATAGGAGCGTACATACATCTCTCTCGGTGCGGCGCCGCATAGGCGTGCGCCGACTGGAAGGGGATGACCGGCGAATGGTTTGCCGCATTAAGATCGGCCCGGTGCTTTGCACAAGCACGCAGGGCCGACGAGAAAGGCTTGATCTAGCCGTCGCAACGACCGTATTTGTCCTCGAAGCGGACGATATCATCCTCGCCGAGGTAGTCGCCGCTCTGCACTTCGATCAAGACCAGGTCTATGACACCTGGATTCTGCAAACGATGCTTGTGGCCCGCACGAATGAATGTCGATTCGTTGGTGTTGAGCATCAGCTCCTGATCATCGTTGACCACAACGGCCATACCGCTGACCACGATCCAGTGCTCACTGCGGTGATGGTGCATTTGCAGCGAAAGCGAGGCCTTCGGCTTGACCACGATGCGCTTGATCTTGAAGCGCTCACCGTCTTCCAGGGTGGTGTAGGTACCCCAAGGGCGGTGCACGGTCTGATGCAGCAGGTGGGCCGAGTGGCCATCGCTTTTCAGGCGTTTGACGATATGCTTGACGTCTTGCGCGTGGTCCTTGTGGGCAATCAGCAGCGCATCTGGGGTATCGACCACCAGCAGGTCCTGTACGCCAACCAGCGCCGCCAAGCGGTCCTCGGTGCTGACGTAGTTGTTGCTGGCGTTATAGGCCATTACCTCGCCTTCGAAGCGGTTGCCTTGCTCGTCCGCGCAGGTCAGCTCGCTGACTGCATTCCACGAACCAATATCGCTCCAGCCGATGTCGCAAGGCACGGTGGCAACCTTGCGTGAACGCTCCATTAGGGCGTAGTCGATGGAAATGTCCGGTACCTTGGCAAAGCTATCAGCGTCCAGCGCCAGGCAGCTGTAGCCTTTGGAGGTGGAGCAGCGCGAGGCATCGAGGGTTTGAGTGACGGCTTCGAGCACATCTGGCGCATGGGCCTCGAACTCTGCGATCACTGCACCAACCTGGAAGCAGAACATGCCGGCGTTCCAGAAATAGTTACCCGCTGCCACGTAGGACTCGGCAGTTTTCAGGTCAGGCTTTTCGACGAAGCGTTCGACTTTCAAGCCGCCGGCCAGTACACCGCCGGTGGCAGCCTCGATGTAACCGAAGCCTGTTTCAGGGTATTGAGGCTTGATGCCGAAAGTGACCAACCAGCCTTGCTCGGCCAGGTGCACAGCCTTAGCGACTGCATCGGCGAAGGCGGTTTCGTTCTGGATCAAGTGGTCCGCTGCCAGTACCAGCATGTAGGCTTGCGGGCCGTGGGTCTGGCGCAGCTGCAGCGCAGCTGCAGCCACTGCAGCTGCAGTGTTGCGACCGAAGGGCTCGAGAATGAAGCCCTGGGCGTGGCCACGGGTATTGATGCTGCGGTATTCGTCCTCGGTCTTGAACAGCAGATCGCGGTTGGTGACGGTCAGCACTTCGACCACGCCCTCGAGGCGCGCAGCGCGCTGGAAGGTCTTCTGGATCAGATTCTGCCCGTCTGGCAGGGTCATGAATGGCTTGGGGTGAGCCTCACGAGATACTGGCCACAATCGGCTGCCAACGCCGCCGGATAGAATTACCGGGATCAATTCCATAATCGAGTCCTTAACGGCCACTTGAAGTCATCAACCTCAGGGAACCTGCATGTGTCTGTGTTTGACCGCCGCCGCGATGATCGCGCCGGCGCTAAATGTACGCGCCCAGCGTATTTATTCCCTGGCCATTCCATAGGCTCAAGACGCAAGCTTCGGCCAGTAGAATACCAGAGTTTTTTCGCTGTAGCTTGCCCAGCCAGCGCAAGAACCGGGGCTTGCAGCGGGGTTGTGGGCATGTCGCCAGCAATGTGTAATTGCACCGCGACACGCCCCGGCGGGAATAAGACAACAGTGTTCGTCAATGTTCAGTCAAAGTACGCGTTAAAGTGCAATAAAAACACTCGTCGATGCATTACTTTGCACCAGTACTTGGTCCAAGGCGCGCTGTAACGCACGTTTCGCACGCGGCTCGCCATGCACCAATACAACCTGCCGAGGCGGGCTCGGCATAGCCTGAACGAATTCTACCAACCCCGCCTGATCGGCATGCCCGGAATAACCGCTCACACTCATTACTTTTGACCGTATCTCAAACAGCTCACCATCGAGCACAATCTGCACAAACCCTTCCGCCCCTTCGCTAGCCTGGATCACTGCCCCCGGCGTGCCCATGGCCTGATACCCGACGAACACCACTTCGTGCCGAGGGTCCCCCAGCATCGCTTTCAGGTAATTGACGATGCGCCCACCGGAGCACATGCCGTTACCCGCAATCACGATCGCCGGCCGCCCGGTACTCTTGAGGTGGTTGACTACAGCCTGATGCTTGACATGGGTGTCCACACACACCAACTGGTCGAAGGCCAGCGGCCCCCTGCCCTCGCCCAGCCGCTGCCGAGCTTCGTCATTCCAGAACTCGTGCAGTTCGCGGTAGGCCTTGGTAATGCGTTGCGCCAGTGGCGAGTCGAGGATGACCGGCAAGCGCGACCAGTCGATCGCCTGTAATGGGTCGTCGCCAGGCAACTGGCGCCCATCGTTGAGCAATGCCTTGCGGTGAAGGATGTCTTCGATTTCGTACAGCAGCTCCTGGGTGCGCCCTAGGCTGAATGCCGGTATCAATATGGTGCCGTTATCAGCCAGCGCCCGATCGATCACCGCCTCGAGCCGTTGCTGACGGTCGCTGCGCCCCGAGTGCAGCCGGTCGCCGTAGGTGCTTTCCAGCACGAGAATATCGGCGCGTTCTGGTGACTGAACTGGGCGTAACAAGGGATTGCCCGGGGCCCCCAAGTCACCCGAGAAAACGATACGCGAAGCAGATTGCGCCCCATCGATGCGTACATCGCATTCTACGTACGCAGAGCCAAGCAGGTGGCCGGCACGCTGAAGGCGAATGTTACAGGCAAGCCCGCCCTGCTCGACCACGCAATGCCACTGCTCATACGCGAGCGGCACGACAAGACGCTGCAACAGCGCCAGGTAACGCTCGACCTGAACGGGGTCTGAGCTTACGCCGAGCTTGTACGCATCTTCCAGCACCAGGGGCAAAAGCTTGGCCGACGGCACGCTGCAGATGATGGGCCCACGGAAGCCGGCAGCCAGCAGTGCCGGGATGCGCCCCACATGATCCATGTGCACATGGGTGATGATCAGAGCCTCAATGCCGGCGATGTCAAAGCCGATAGGCGCAAATTCAGCGCCAGGCGCCGCCTCGCCACCCTGTTCAAGGCCAAAGTCGATAAGCAGGCTAGTGGCTGGGCTTAGGTGAAGCTGATGGCACGAGCCGGTGACACTTCGAGTACCACCATGATGGGATAGGGCGGGAAATTGCATGCTGTCGCGCGCTCGCCTAGGGCAGAAATGAAGCGCCTATTACTTCATTTCAGAGCGCGGACGCCTAGGAGGAGATTTCCTACATGGTTGTAGGACTAATCATCAATTCTGGCTCAATGCTGCCTGGCGAGCGGAGGCGCGAATTTTGCGCTTGCTGCGCTGTACACCGTAGGCACCGAGCAGCGGGCCGACCGCTAGGCCAACCACCAGCGCGGCCAGAACTGGCACTGCTACTGGCATTTCTGGTGCAGCCCAGCCAAACAACACCAGCGCCACCGGTTGCTGGTTCTCCAACACGAAGAACAGCACCACAGCCGCCAACAGCAGCACGAACAACGCCGCCAGGGCGCGCTTGAGGTTACGCATCAGAATTGCTCCTTTTTATAACTCAAGGGTGCTCGTGCTCTTCTTCATTGACCCGGTCACGCAGCTCTTTACCTGGCTTGAAGTGGGGCACGAACTTGCCCTCGAGCTCCACCGACTGGCCGGTCTTGGGGTTGCGACCAACGCGCGGTGCGCGATAGTGCAGGGAAAAACTGCCAAAGCCACGGATCTCGATGCGATCGCCAGTAGCCAGGCATTGGGACATTTGTTCAAGCATGGTCTTGATGGCCAACTCCACGTCCTTGGACGAAAGCAGCCCTTGATGGGTGACAATACGTTCGATCAGCTCCGACTTCGTCATATTTTTCCCTTCGTTATCAAGCAGCTAGATCATTGCTTAATCAGGTTGTAGCACGCTCGGAGGGATTTGAACAGGGTGGTTCTTGACTTAATAAAAAAATTCAAGAATGAAAAGAAAAGAAATATGCCGAGAGATGGCTGAGAAGTGCATGGCCTAAGGGGCGGTAGTGGTGAGTGGCGCAAGGGGGATGGCGGTAGAGGTGCAGCGCCTTTGAGATCGAGCGCCGCCCGCGCGGCGCATCGCGAGCTGCGCTCGCTCCTACGTTTGTTTCG